>JBIKMV010000143.1:0-7474 GCA_044359055.1 Catalimonadaceae bacterium | reverse complement strand
AAACGCTGTGGACTGAAAATTTTCAAAGTTATCAGGGTATTGGAAGTAATCTGACAAGTGGCTGGCAAACCAGCGGTCCGGGAGGTTTCAAAGTTTACATCCGCGCATTTCCGGACTCCAACAACAAGGTGGTCGAAATTGCCCTTGCACCAAGTAAAACAGGAGATTCTCTCATCACGCCTGCATTTGGTCCTCTGTCCGCCAATGCTGTTCTGACATTCAAAAGCCGCCTCGTGGATACATACACCGGCATTACGGCTACATTCAATCATATACCTGCCGCCGGTGATGTGGTCTCGGCCTATGTTTCGGCAGATAATGGAAACTCTTACCAGTTTCTGCAAAATCTGCTTCCAAATTATCCGAACAGCAGCACTGCAATGGTAAACTACTCCCTGCCGATAAACGGCTACGAAGGAAGTTCTGTAAAAGTAAAATTCGTTACCCGCCGCACTGCCGGTTCATGGTTCGCCAGTTTCGATGATTTTGCAGCCGCCAATCTCACCGCCGGCAAATCCATCCAGAGCACCCCGGAAATGCAGTTGGCACCCAATCCGGGCAATGGTAAAGTCTGGCTTTCCACTTCTGGATTTACCGGTTCGGCCCAGATTGAAGTTTTTGATATCCTCGGAAATAAAGTACGCACTTACCCTCTTACAGGCAACAGACAAAATCTGGATCTCACCGATTTGAAAAAAGGTGTGTACCTGATTAAAGTCTCTGAAGGCAAACAGGTTCAGATTAAGCGCCTGGTTATCAACAATTAATTTCCGGGTTCAGATTTCCTGTCTTCAATACTACTGGGTTCCGGTATTTCAGATAAAATCAATATCCCGGACTTCAGAATTCAAGCCCCTTTGCTTTGGGATAATCACGGATTTCTGAGCCTCAACAGACTACTCCACTCCACGGATTAGATTGTTGCTGTCGATTTCGGATGAGGGCAGCTTTTCAATGGCCGAAACAAGCTTTGCGCAATCTTCCGGAGAAATATAGCGGTAGCCGTCTTCGCTTTGGGTGATTTTCAATGGCAGCATTTTGCGTGAAGCAATCAGTTTGATAAAAACCTGATTGGAAGCCGGGGCCGAGGGAGAAAAAACATTCTCATCATCCGGCAGGGAGAAAGTTCCCGCCTTTCTGAAATTTTTCTGCCCATTTTCGAAGGGATAAATCATGTACATCTTATTGCCTGTCAGGTCCTGACTTTCGTAATAAAAGGCATATACATACGCATCCTGCATAAGGTTGACATTCAGCTGATATCCCTGACCTACTTTTAATTTTTCGTTTGCCGAAACAGGGATGTCATTTTTTTCTGTTGTCAGGGTGATTGCGGCAAAACGCCCCTTTGCCGACAAACGAACAAGCCGGGCATAGTCATCGTCAATCTCCCCTACATTTTTATCCATTTTTCTGAAGGCCATCTTTTCCGTCTCATCCTGAAATCCGAATTCGGCATCGGCCAGGGTTATCTTCTCGGTGAAATTTTTCAATCCCGGATTGATAACATCCCTTATCAGTTCTATCTGACTCACCCTTACACCCTGATAATCACCGATAATTTCATATTTTCCAACCAGAAAATAATCCGCCTTCTGCGTTTGGGCTACATTCTTCCAGAATTCAGACTCTTCGGACATAGTAGCCGGCGGCATCAGGTTTTTTCCCATCAATTCAAAAAGCTGTTTGTTTTCATTGTCCGGACTCACAATGTTGAGATTCAGTTTTTTCAGTCTTCTTTTCTGAGCCAGCCTTTTGAAGCGAAAAGAAATTTCGGCAGAAATTTTCATTCCCAGCGGGGTTTTAAAGGTATCGACACCCGCACGCTCGCATCGGAATGGAAGTGCATAAATCCTGGCACCGGCGGGAACAGAAGCTCTTCGTATCTCCTTCTCAAAAGACCTGCCAATACTCCAGGGAATCACTTCAAGAACCTTAGCCGGGGGCAAAGAATCGAGATCAGACTGCGCACGGACAAAGGGCGCCTGAAGCATCAGCAAAAGCAATAAAAAAGCAGTTATTTTCATGGAATCAATTTCGGAGCGGACAACCATCCGACTGCAATTACTGGTATGTTTTTGAACAAGTGAAAAAAAGAAATCAAAATTCAGGCGAAAGCCGGCAAAAGATAAAGGCCGCAAGCCCTGAATTTCGGTTTTGAGAAGAAAGAAAAGACTGGGATTAATACCGGATAAACTTCAGTTTTTTTTATTGCCAAAATCAACTTTCAGCCCATGGTCTCAGGTTAATTTTGAGTGTAAATTAACATGATGATTATGAACGCAGAATTGAAAACAGCCATGTTTTTAGACGGCAGCAAAGCCAGAATTATCCATTGGAAAGATGGTCAGGCCAGCTTTTCAGAAACATTGGAAAGCGAATTTGAATCTCATCCCAGGTACCGTGGCGAGGGCAGCAATCAGGCCCGTTTTGGCACAGACCCCTACCACGGATCCAACAATGAATACGGAAAAAACAAACAGGAGCAGGAATTGAAAAAATCGTATTACCACCGATTAAAAGACAGGCTTCTCCCCTATCAGGAAATTCTGCTTTTTGGTGCCGGCCAGGCCAAAAAAGAAATGTTTAATTATCTGCAGTCCCAAAGCGCATTCCGTGACAAAAAAATTTTCGTAAAAAACAGCGACCACATTACCGACAATCAGCTTCTAGAGACTGTAAGGGAATTTTTCGCAGAAAAAGAGGCTTAGCATGGGCTGGCCTGAGATGCATCCCCGGACCGGGTCTCGGCCCATCTTTCCAGAATGTTGGCATGGCCGGCTTTTATCTCCTGCCATTCCATTCCGGTATATTTCAACCTGAAATCCCGGAATTTTTCCACCGGAATGATAGAATCCCGGCTTCCCAGGACTATGGTCAGAGTCAGTTTATGCTGCTGAAAAAGGGAATGCCAGATGTCGGTATCGGGCCATATCTTTCTGAAAACCATCCAGGTTGCCAAAACCTGTTTTCTTTTCGGAGCAGAACTCAGCTGGCTTTCCACAAAACGGCTGAGAGAACCGGGAATAATGCCTACCTTGCCTGCCAACCAGATTAAATACCGAAGAAAAGGAAGGTAACGCAATATGACATATATAAAAATCCTTCCAGCGGCATTTTGTGTAGCAAAGCGGTACCAGGGATTCATCACCAGTCCGTCCGGTGCAAAAAGGGTTATCCGTTCGAATCCTTCCGGAAATTGCTGAAATGCGGCCATTGTAAATTTGGCTCCCAGACTATATCCTATCCAATGGGCTTTTTTGATACCCAGTTTAGCAAAAAGAGCCTTCATCAGTTCAGCCCATTCCCCTGTTTGCAAGGGACGATGGTTATCCAGATGGCTTTCACCATGAAAAAAAATATGCAGCGCCAAAAAAGAATACCGGCCCTGCCATATCTCATAAACTGGTTCGAAAGCCCTGTAATTCTGCCCGAATCCATGCAAAAAGACTACCCAGGTCTTGTCCGGATGGTCTTGGTACTTATATTCCAGTTGACAGCGGCCAACGGTTATCAGACCGGTTCTCCAAATGCTTTCCAAAAGGAAAAGGTTATACTTTTTCTATCACCATGGCAGAAGAACCACCACCGCCATTGCAAATGCCGACTGCACCGATTTTCCCGCCTTTGGCATGCAAAACATGGCATAGGGTGGTGATAATTCGGGCACCGGATGCACCCAAGGGATGCCCCAGAGATACCGCACCACCGGCAACATTCATTTTTTCATCCGGAACCTGCAAAATGTGTTCAAATGCAAGCGGAACCACCGAAAAAGCCTCGTTGATTTCAAAGAAGTCCACATCCTGAATACCGAGACCTGCTAATTTCAGAGCTTTGGGTACTGACAGCGTGGGGGCTGTGGTAAACCACTCGGGAGCCTGTTCTCCGTCAGAAAAAGAAAGAATCCTGGCAAGAGGCTTCAGGTTGTACTTTTTTAGCGCTTCCTCGCTGGCAAGAATCAGCACGGCAGCACCATCGTTAATGGTTGAGGCATTGGCAGCGGTTACCGTTCCTTCGGGAGTAAAAGCAGGTCTGAGGCCGGGAATTTTATCGAAAATGACATTTTTAAATTCTTCATCCTCCTGCAGGAAAACGGGTTCACCCTTTTTCTGGGGAATGGCAACCGGGATGATTTCAGACTTAAAGTGGCCGCTAGCAGTAGAAGCAGCAGATTTTTTGTAGGAATTGATGGCAAACAGATCCTGTGCTTCGCGGCTGATACCAAATTTGGCTGCGGTAGCATCTGCAAAAACACCCATGGCTTTTTTCTGATACACATCCAGAAGGCCATCTTTTTCCAGGCCATCTACCAACTCTCCATTTCCATACTTGTAGCCAAACCTAGCCTTGGGGATGTAATACGGGATATTGCTCATGCTTTCCATGCCTCCGCATACCACCACATCAGCCTGACCCAGCATAATGGCCTGCGCACCGAACATGGCAGCTTTTGTTCCTGAAGCACAAACTTTGTTTACAGTGGTACAGGGAACGGTGTCGGGAATGCCGGCAGCCAGAGCAGCCTGCCGTGCAGGAGCTTGTCCAAGATTGGAGGATACCACATTGCCCATAAAAACCTCGTTAACACCGGAAGCCTCAAGTCCTGCTTTTTCAAGCGCACCCTTGATGGCAATAGCCCCGAGCTGGATGGCAGTAAAGGAAGAAAGCACACCTCCGAAACTCCCGATGGGCGTTCGGACAGCAGAAACGATATAAACCGGTTTGGTTTGACTCATGTTGATTTATTTTAATTTGGTGAATGATAATTCGGAATCTGATCTTTAACCTTCAGGTACTGAGAATGAATGATGCCATCTTTCAGGCCAAGGTCGGGAACCACTATTTTTTTGGATTTGGCCATTTGCATCACATGCAGATAAATCAGTGAAGCCGGCACAATCACATCCGCCCTGTCAGGATTAAGCATGAGCTGATGTATCCTTTCTTCCACACTCATCTGGGAGATGAAAAGGTGCACATGGTTCAGTTCGGCCAGGGTAATGCTTTTGTTTTTTTTGTTCTTGACAGTTGCCAGCTCAAACAGCTTGTTGATGTTTCCGCCTGTTCCGATGGCCGTTACCGGGAAATGGTCTTTGGCGATATTTTCCTTAATCCAGAAATCCAGTTTCAGCCATTCATCCGGCAATCTGCCATTGTCCATATTCCGAACAGAACCGAGGCGGAAAGACTGAGAAGCCATTTTCTTTTTATCCACAAACAAATTGAGTTCGGTGCTGCCCCCGCCTACATCTACATGCAGATAGGTTTTCTCATCAATGTATTTGTACAGGGCCAAATTGATAAGTTCGGCTTCTTCTTCTCCGGAAATAATTTCCAGGGGAAGACCGGCCTGTTCAAAAACCCGGGTGGCAATTTCAGCGCCATTTTCGGCCTCCCTGAGGGCAGAGGTGGCACACACCCGAAAAGCACTTACTTCATACAAATCCAGCAGCATTCTGTAGGCAGACATCAGTCGAATGAACTTTTCTTCCGTTTCTTCCGAAATGCGTCCGGTGCTGAATACATCCTGCCCAAGCCGGAGGGGAAAACGGATGTATTCCAAATTTTTTATGGTATCCTTTTCATTGTAGCGAATGATGCTGGAAACCAGCAACCTGATGGCATTTGAACCTATATCAACAGCGGCAACTCTCATTCTGAAAAGCACCGCAATTAAGCCAAAGATTTTTTTCAGGAAAAACCGGATTAGGAGAATGCTGCTTCTCTATTCCCCATTTCTATTGATTTGGGGTAAGGAAAGGAGATGCTGACTGAAATTACAGAAATTTCGAAGCAAAGATTCATGCCCATTACAACTTTGGTATTTACTTTGCACTTATCTATTTTATTTCAAATAACAGGATGAAAACCAAATTATTCTTTGCGGCCCTGCTTTTCATTGGGATTGCCGCTTCATATGCAGGTACAGACAAAGGAAACAAAGCCATTGCAGAAAAACCAGGCCTAAAAACTTGGGATAAAACGCTGATGCTGAAATTAAAGTCTGAATTCAGAAGCCTGATTCAGAGTAATGGCCTGAGACATCCCGCAGCGGACAGACTTTTTGCAGAATTGCAGACAGAAAAATTTTTCAAAAGATTTCCTCACCGGTTGCCGCCTAAAGATAAATTTCATTTTACAGGAGAGGTTTTTCCCGATATGAGTTTGATTTTTCAGCTTCAGTATCAAAATGGAACCATTCCGGTGAAAGAAGCAGCCCGCCTCGCCATGAACAGCGGCCTGTTTGAATATGCAGAACCCAAATACATCCGGGAAACCGTGCTGATTCCCAATGATCAAAGGCTAAGCCAACAATATTATCTCGACAGCATTCAGGCATATCAGGCCTGGGACATCACGCAGGGGGATACCAATGTGGTGCTTGGGATAATTGATTCCGGAGTGCAGACCAACCACAGCGACCTGTCGCCTCAGATAAAGTTTGACCCCACAGACCCCACCAATGGTTTAGACGACAACAACGATGGCTACATAGACAACAACCGCGGTTGGGATTTTTGCGGGCCCACCACAAATTTTAATTATGCCGGCGATAACAATCCGAACATTACCCAGGGGAATGCGAGTCACGGAACCCATGTGGCCGGCATCACGGCTGCGGCTACAAACAATGGAATCGGCATTGCAGGTGTGGCTTACAAATGTAAAATCATGCCCCTGAAATGTTCTCCCGATGACGGTGGACAAAGTATTTTATTTGGCTATGAGGCCATAGAATACGGTGCCAGCCACGGTTGCGATGTCCTGAACTGCTCATGGGGCGGTGCTGGCGGATATTCTACCTACGAGCAGGAAGTAATCACCGATGCCACCCTTACCTACAACTGCCTGGTGGTGGCTGCGGCCGGCAACGACAACTCACCGGACCTTTTCTACCCTGCTTATTACGACCATGTACTGGCAGTATCGGCCCTCGGACCCGGAAATGTGCGGGCAAACTTTACCAATTACAATTACAAAGTCAGAGTGGCTGCACCGGGAGTAAACATCATGAGTACCTATTACAACAACGCCTACCAGAACAACAGCGGTACTTCTATGGCCTCTCCTGTGGTGGCCGGTGTGGCCGGACTGGTAAAATCCTGGTACCCGGATCTTACACCCGATCAGATTGCACAGAAAATCAGGGTGAGTTCTGACAATGTGTACACTGTTCCCGGGAATACCCAAACCACCCTATTCGGAAAACTGGGTAAGGGCATTGTGAATGCTTACAGAGCCCTGGTTGAAATTTCACCCGGAATAAAAAATCTTAGAGTAAGGGTTACCGACAACAACAACAATCTTTTTCAGCCGGGCGATACTCTCTACATCACAGCCGACTTTATCAATTACCTGCTCCCCTCTTCTGCCAACCTGAAGGTGCGATTCTCGGTGGTAACCGGCAGCAACAGTATTTATGTTACCCAAGTGCCATCCACTCAGGATTATGTATTGGGAGAAATGACCG
>JBIKMV010000142.1:0-7504 GCA_044359055.1 Catalimonadaceae bacterium | reverse complement strand
AATACATACAGCTCCAATTTCCCTGTGGTGCAACCTGTTCAGGCAAGCAAGGCTGCAGGATCGGATGCAGTTTGCGCCCGATTCAATTCGAACCTCACCAACCTGGAATTCTCTACCTTTTTGGGTGGAAATCAGGACGATGCTGCATATTCCATCCAAATCAACAGCCAAAACCAAATCTACCTCAGTGGTGGCACGGCCAGTCCAAATTTTCCATCGACAGCGGGTACCGTGCGGCCGGTATTTTCTGGACAAGTGGACGGATTTGTATGCCGCATCATCCCCGGTGCTTCGTCGGGGGCTTTGCGTTCCACCTTTCTGGGCACCAACAGCTACGACCAGTGCTACTTTGTACAGTTTGATAAAAATGAAAAGGTTTATCTATTTGGACAAACCACCGGTAACTGGCCTGTAAGCCCAGGAGTATATGCCAACCCCAATTCTGCACAGTTCATCACCTGTCTGAGCAAAAATCTGGATTCTACCCGTTTTTCTACCTGTTTCGGTACCGGCAGCCTGAATCCCAACATTTCACCAACGGCTTTCCTGGTAGACGACTGCGGAAGGATTTACTGCTCGGGCTGGGGAGGTTTCACCAATAATTCCGGCGACTACAGCAATGGCCTTACTACCGGAATGCCCACTACATCCGATGCTCTCATCCGCAACAGCGATGGCTCAGACTTTTACATGATGGTTTTGGAAAAAAATGCTGTCGCACTCAACTTCGCCACCTTTTTTGGCGATACACTCAGCGGTTCCGAGCATGTGGACGGGGGCACAAGCCGCTTTGATAAAAAAGGGGTGGTGTATCAGTCGGTATGTGCAGGCTGCGGCGGATCCTCTACCTTTCCAACTACGCCCGGTGTGGTATCGAATGTTAATCCTTCCGGCAGATGCAACAATGCCTTGTTCAAATACGATTTCTCGGCAGTAAAGGCAAGATTCGAACCATCAGCCATTCAGGGCTGTGCTCCCCTTAGCCTCACTTTCAATAATTTAAGCCTGAACGGAGAAATTTACCGTTGGAACTTTCAGGATGGAACTGCTTACGACACTACCGCTGAAGAAGTGAGCCACACTTTTTCCGAAGGCGGGCAATTCAATGTAAAACTGATCGCCATCAACAACACGGCCTGCCCCTTTATCGATTCTCTCACTGTACCCATTACAGTGCAGAAAGCACCCGGCTTTCCGGGTGACAGCCTGGCTTTCTGCCAACCGGGGCAAAATATTAGCCTGCCTGCTCTACCGGCCGGTCCCTACTCTTACCAGTGGTTTCCGGCTACCTTCCTCAGCAATCCGGCTGTTCCTGCTCCTGTTGTAAACGGACCCACACAAAGCATAGTATATCAAGCTACAATATCCACCAGCCTTGGCTGCCAATCCACGGGGAAATTTAAAGTAAGCAACGGCATTCTGCGGGCCAAAGCCGAAGCCGATACCCTGAAGGGTTGCGTTCCGCTGACCGTCAATTTCCAAAACAAAAGCTTTCAGAGCAAACAATCGGTATGGCACTGGGGCACAGGCGATTCCAGTGTGAGCAATGCAGGGCAATTGGCATTTACCTTTACCCAAGCCGGAGTTTACAATGTGGTGTTGAAGGCACGAAACGATACCACCTGCGAGAAGGAAAGAACCGATACCCTGACTGTTCAGGCCTTCAGCCTGCCGGAGTTCGGCGACACCCTGCAATATTTTTGTCAGGCAGGCCCCATCAATCTGGTGGCAGCAGCAAACCGGGGAAAATCATGGTCCTGGAGCCCGGGTAATCTCCTAGCAGACTCTGCAGCCGCATCTCCCCTGTTTTTAAATCCTGTAAATATGGATTTCCGGCTGAGCATCCGCGACAGCAATGCCTGCCGTGCCGAAAATGTAGTACGGGTCCGCAACGGCATTCTTCGGGCTTTGGCCGGTACCGATACCCTAAGATTGTGCAGGCCCGCCGTTTTTCAGTTTCAAAATTTCAGCATCCGATCCAAAAAATCGACCTGGTTCTGGGGCAATGGCGATTCAACCATTACCAATCTCAGTTCCGTTCCGCATCCATTTCCCAATGCCGGAAATTATCGGGTGGTTCTGAAAGTTGAAAACGACAGCTCCTGTCTGAAAACCGACCGCGATACATTGAATATCCAGGTTTTCGATCTGCCACTTTTTTCCGATACCAGCTACAGGATTTGCCAGGACGGGCCGCTGGTCCTCAGCGCCGCCGCAAACAAGGGACAAACATTCCTTTGGTCACCCGGACAAGCATTGAGCGATTCTACCCAAAGAAATCCTGTGTTTGGCAACCCTGTACCCGGTCGTTTTGTGCTGAAGATATCTGATCAGAACGGCTGCCGCGCCAGTGCAGGTGTTCAACTGAAAGAGGGCCGGCTGAAGGCTGGTTTTACCCTCTCGTCTGCCGACAATTGCGTACCTGAGGCCCTGATAATCAACAACAATTCATTCAACAGCCAAGCGGCTGTCTGGTATTTTGAAAATGACAGCATCCAAACCGGAGGAGGAACAATACCCAATTTTACGGCACAAAATCCGGGTATTCAAACCATTACCCTAAAAGTAAAAAACGACACCACCTGCCGGACCGAAGATGTGGCTACCCGAACCCTCGTTTTGGGCGGCGTTCTGAGTATTCCCAATACCTTGCTGAATTTCTGTCCCGGCGACAGCCTGGTGCTGACAGCCGTAAATCGCCCGGGCTACAGCTACAGCTGGCCCGCTCCTGCCATTGCACAGCCGCAGGGCTATCTGGCAAGCCTGCCTACGGGAACCGACAGTCTCACCCTGAATGTGACCATGCAGGATTCCCTGAACTGCACCGGCAGTCAGATTTTTGAGCTCAGGCCGGTAAAGCCAGAGGCTGAATTTACTACCCGAAGCCTCCTGGACTCCTGCAACGATGTGCTCAACTACCGGTTTGTGGCGCAGAGCCTTCCGGGCACATCCTACTCCTGGAGACTGGAACCCAGTCTGGTTTTTGCAGGTGACACAGTAGATTACACTTTCCCCCAAAGAGGTGAATACACCCTTCAACTGATTGTAAATCAAAGCAATTGCAAGGATACCCTTGTGCAAAAAATCCGGATTCAGGATAAAAAAACTGAGTTGATTTCCGCCTTTGCTTACACAAAAAACCTGCTTGACTGCAACCTCCCGCCCGAACTGATTCTCAAAAACAATTCCGTGGGTGCGAATGCCTACCGCTGGTCATGGGATGGCAACTTTTCGGAAGAAAAAGAACCCCGGATAGTGCCCGACAAGACCAAGACCCTGAATATCAGGCTGGATGCAATTCGGGGAGCCTGCGTAAAAAGTTATTCCGAAGACATTGAAGTGGAAGCACTTTCTGCCCCAAACCTGATTACCCTGAACGGCGACGGCAAAAACGACAACTTCAGAATTGAGAACCTGCCCCTGAAAACCTCCCTGCAAATCCGGAACCGGTGGGGGGAATTGCTGTATTCCAACCCCGACTATCAGGGCGATTGGTATCCTGAGGGAGGGGATGACACCGTTTTCTATGTGCTGAAACTGGCCAACGGAACCCGGTGCCATGGCTGGATTTACATTTCGAGGTGACGGAAATAAGTTTAAGCCATTTTGGACAGACTTCAATCCAAGCAACCACAAATAATTGATTTTCAGGCAAAAAATCCATGAGGTCTTCGAAAACCTCATAGGTTTGGCCGGGCTAAAAAGTTGTTCCCAGCAAAACATTTTTCAGCTATTCAGAGCTTTGGCATTCAATCCGGTTGGCCCGTGGCTGTGGTTTACCCGGGAATATCCCCCAAAGCAGCAATCAAACCCTGCGAACCGCAAGCCAGGGCGGTCAGAATTTTACAGGCATTGAAAGCCACCGACAACAGACCGGCTCCCACCCGAGAAAGGAAAACTCAGGCTCTGCTGATGTAAAAATTATTACGGTTTTTTTGTTACGGTTTTTTCGTAATGTTTTTTTCGTAATTTTGAGACATGGAAACCCCCGAAAATCCATTCGTCGTAAAAGGCTATATTTCTCCTAACTACTTCTGCAACAGAAATAAAGAAGTAAAAAAAATAAAATCAGCCTTTACAAACGGCCGGAATTGCACACTTTTTTCCGTCCGAAAAATGGGAAAAACAGGCACAATATCCCACCTTTTTCACCAAAATAAAGCCGAGGTTTCGGCATATGTGGAGATTTTTTCTACCCAAAATCTGGCACAATTTGCCAATACCCTGGGCAAAGTAGTCCTGCCAAAAATCGAAACCCAACCCCGGAAACTGATCCGCTGGGTGGGCCATTTGTTTACGGGAATCCGGCCTTCCATCCAATTCGATCCCGTATCCGGACAGCCCTCCCTGGAGCTGGGCATCCGGAACGAAGACCAGGCCTTCCGGTCGCTGGAGGAAATTTTCAACGGCATCAATAACTGGGGCGGCTCCCTCTGGCTGGCACTGGATGAGTTTCAGCAAATCACCCAATATCCCGAAAAAGGTACCGAAGCCCACCTGCGTTCCATCCTTCAATTTTGCCCGAATGTAAAGGCCATATTCTCAGGAAGTCAGCGGCAATTGCTCACCAGCATGTTCACCGACTATGGCCGGCCATTTTACCAAAGTACCGATGTAATGGAACTCAAACCTCTGGATAAATCAGAGTATCTGGCCTTTATCCAACACCATTTTGAGGCCGGCAAAAGGCAGTTTGAACCTGAAGTAATCTCCGGCTGGCTCGATCGCCTGCACCTGCACACCTACTATGTACAGCTCGCCATGAACCGCTTGTATGCGGCCAAACCCAAAAAATGGAAAACCAGAGATTTCGACCTTTTTTTTCACGACCTGCTCCTGGACCGCCAGCCCGTATATGAATCTATATATCAACTCCTTACCCATCTGCAATGGCGCATACTGGAGGCCATTGCCCTTGAGGGAAGGGTCACAAAGCCCTCAGGCAAAGATTGGCTTATGAAATATAAACTGGGTTCGGCCAGCTCTGTGCAGGCCGCCCTCGCCGCCATGGAGCAAAGAGAAATGGTGGTCCCGGAAGAAAGCGGCTACCGCCTTATGGATCCGTTTATGGAGCATTGGTTCAGGCAGGTGTACAGTGTAAATGCCATTTTTTAAAACCGGGCAGGCCAAAGCCGGAATCCACACCATCCGGTAAAAAAAACCTGTATGGTCTTCGAAGACCTTGTAGGTTTGAAAATCGAAACCTGAAACCTGAAACCTGAAATTTGAAATTTGAAACCCTGAAACCCCACCCCGATATTTCGTCCCCAGGGGGACTTGTAGCATTGGGTTTGTGATTTTTTTTCTACCGATAGTGCCTGCCTAAAGGCAGGCGGGGTGCAGTAATACATGGATGCTAGGTCTCCGAAGGCCTGATTTTTATGAAAGCCTTGAACAACTTTGAACTTTAAACCTTGAACCTTGAACTTAAAACCTGACCTGTCCCGAACTCGCTTCGGAGCCTGCCCCGAATTCACTTCGGGGAAACCTGAAAAAGGTATTGTTTCCTCGAGACCCGCACCCCGGCGGAGTATCTTTTGTGAACTAGGGGGCAAAGGCAAGGCGGAATCCGGTGCCGTTGGTTTCGCCGCTCGGGTAGGTGATAAAGCGGGCGGCCGAACGGCAGTCCTTGGCCACGAAGTTCCAGCTGCCGCCACGAAAAACGCGGTCGGTACCACTGGCAGGACCTTTAGGATTGGTCTGTGCTGTAGTGGGATATGCATCGTACCAATCTGCACACCACTCGTATACATTGCCGTGCATATTGTATAGGTCCCAGGCATTGGGGCTGTTACTGTTTACTGCCTTCGTTTGATTAATGGGGGTGGTATTAATGTTCCTGCAGCCCGTAAACGGGTACTGCCAAGCATAATTTGCCTGTGCATCGGTCAGGCAATTGCCTGTGTTGAAGGGTGTAATTGTGCCGCCCCGGCAGGCATATTCCCACTCCGCTTCCGTGGGTAACCGCCCACCTGCATAAGTAGCAAATTCCGCTGCACCAAACCAGGTAACATTCACTACCGGAAAGTTATCTTTACCTGTTACCGGTTGCCACTGGCTGCCCGTCCAGATTATGCCCCAATTGATATTCTGTATAATAAGCTTCTCCGTAGGATATGCCCCGGCTGCATAAATGCTATTGGAACCTATCCTCTTCGCATTCATAAATGCCGCATATTGCGCATTTGTAATTTCATATTTGCTCATCCGAAACGCACTCAGAGTAACCAGATGTTGCACTTCATTTGTTTGTCTATCCGGCTCTGTTGTGGGACTTCCCATCGTAAATGTGCCGGCCGGGATTAAAGCCGTTTCGATATTCAGCGGATTGGTTGGACCTGAAGGGTTGGTTCCGCTATTCATATTGCATCCGGCAAAAATCAGGATAATAAAACAAATGCCGGACCAGATTTTTGTTTTGAGAATAAATTCTGTTTTCATTCTAAAGCTCGTTTTAGGTATCAATCTGCAATGGTAGCCAATAAAATCAAATCATGGTAAAAATGGCATTCTTTAGAAAGTTTGGCTTTTACTTGTTGTGCTTTCTGTCGGTAAAAATAGTCAGAACGACGCTGGCTTAATTTTACTCCGGACGGAGAAATGCGAATGTACGGTTCGCTGAAACGCTGGGCAGAGCCTCCAGAAGCAAGTTCGGGACAGGCCGCACGATTGGAATCGAAAAACCTGAAACCTGACCTGTCCCCGAATTCACTTCGGGGAAACTTGAAACCTGAAACTTGAAAAAGGTATTGTTTCCTCGAGACCCGCACCCCGGCGGAGTAAAAGTTCCTTGTCCCCTTGGGGACAAACTATGGGTAGAATAATTATCCTAAAAGGGTAAAAAGTCCCTTTAGGGACGAAATATTAAATGCCCAAATTTCGGAATCAGCATGAATGAACCCATGCATGATGTTGATTCAGCTTCTTCAGGTTTCACAGGAAATCGGCCTGAATATGGATTTGTCTTTAGGCGTTGGCCAACGAATTATGGCTTTTTTGATTACCCAAATATTCCGTCCCCAGGGGGACTTTTTTTTGGTTATGTGTCTTTCTTCTACCAATAGAGCCTACCTAAAGGCAGGCTTGAGGTAACATTGAATGCATGCAAGATTTCCGAAGGCCTGATAATTATGAGAGCCTTGAACAACCTTGAACTTTAAACCCGATGCGGGTTCCATAAGGATTGAAATGGAGCGGGGCTCTGCCCCGTTCCGGTTATTGTTGTGGCCTCCGGCCACATGGAGGAGTAAAGTTCCTTGTCCCCTTGGGGACAAACTATGGGTAGAACAATTATCCTAAACGGGTAAAAAGTCCCTTTAGGGACGAAATATTAAATGCCCGATGCGGACGGTTTTGTTAGGATTAAAATGGAGCGGGGCTCTGCCCCGTTCCGAATATTCACTGGCCTCCGGCCACATGGAGGAGTAAAAGTTCCTTGTCCCCTTGGGGACAAACTATGGGTAGAACAATTATCCTAAACGGGTAAAAAGTCCCTTTAGGGACG
>JBIKMV010000141.1:0-7507 GCA_044359055.1 Catalimonadaceae bacterium | reverse complement strand
AGCTGGGCCCCATATCGAAGCGGAAGCCTTCTTTTTCAAAAACCCGGGCCCTTCCTCCCGGCTGATCATTTTTTTCAATTACAGAAACAGAAAAGCCTGCTTTAGCTAAAAAGCAGGCTGCTGACAAGGAAGCGAAACCGCTTCCGATGATGACGACTTTTTTCACTTTTCAGGTTAATAGCTGAATGTCAAAAAATCACCTGTACATCTTAAGAACGCTTTTCAGTTCCTTTCTGGCCAGGTGAATTCTGTTTTTTACGGTACCAATCGGGATGGCGAGCTTGTCGGCAATCTCATGGTATTTGTAGCCGTGAAAATACATCATAAAAGGTTCCCGGAAAGAGGCATCCAGTTGGGTGAGGGCTTTGTTGATATCTTCCATGGCAAATTTCTGCTCTCCGCTGTTCCGTGTAGTGAACTGAAGGGAGTTCAGATAATGTAGATTTTCAGTGGTATCAATGAATGTTTTCCTCTTTACCAGCTTCTGATAATTGGTGATGAATGTATTTTTCATAATGGTATACATCCATGCTTTCAGATTGGTGCCCTCGGAAAATTTATCCCGATGGACAAAAGCTTTGAGTACGGTGTCCTGAAGCAGGTCGGCTGCTTCATCGGTATCTCGGGTGAGGCGCAGGGCAAAGGGTTTCAACGCTTTGGTGGACTGCGTGATGGCGTAACTAAATTCCAGAGCGGTCATTTCTTTGAATTATTTTTGTTTAAGGCAAAGGTATTATTCCTTAAACAAAACGGCCAAATTTTGTTGAATATTTTTTGGTAAAAAGTTAAACAAAATCTTTCTAATTCTTATAATCATTTGATTTTCAGAATGATTCTTATTTTTATTGTTTAAATTTTTTGACCTATGTTTGTTTGATGCTTGAATGCAGATTGCAAATCCAAAAAATATGGCGGCAGATTCTTTAATCGCTTTTCTTTCAATAGATTATTCTTTATTCAATCAATGGAGGCCCGGGGATGAAAGTCCCGATGAGTCTGAATTTACCGAAGCCCAGGCCTCTTTGGGAAAGTTGTGGTCCGGGCAGGCTCCGTTCCCTTATTATTGTGAGATGGCCTATTTTCAGAATTCCCTTTCTCCGGTAAAAGACTTGTTTCCAACAGGTTTCAGGCGGTTTGTGCTGATAGGCAACAGCCTCGAGGAGCAACTCCGCAATGTTTTTGAACTGGGATTTGAGAAAGGTTTCAAACGCGTTCTTTTTGTTGAACCAGTTCCTGAAAATGTTTCAACAGAAAAAATCTGCAGAATTCTGGAGCAATGGGAGGAGGGCGATGTGATTTTTGCCCCGGCTGCAGACGGAAGCCTTACCTGCTGGGGATTCCGGGAAAGTGCTTTCTGGCGCTGGGATGAGTTCCGCTTCTTTGAACCTGCCATTGTGGTGGAGATGATTTCAGAGGCCCGTGAAAAGATGATTCCATACCGGATTGCAGAATTGTAAGGCAACCTGTTTTTTTATGTATTCACTGGCAAAGACTTTAGTTTTGCAAGGCCTGAACCAGCGGGAAATTTCTTCCAGATGAGAATAGAGGAAAATGTTTCATTAAAATCCTTCAATACTTTCGGCATTGAAGAAACTTCAGCGTACTACTGTAAGGTAGAAACTCAGGAACATCTTCGACTTGCCCTTGCCTTTGCCGCAGAACGAAAAATTGAATTTCTTATTCTTGGTTCAGGATCCAATATATTGATAACCAAACGGTTTTCCGGTATTGTTATCCATGTGCAAAATCATGGAATTGAAGTCCTTTCCGAAGATGAAGGGCAGATTGCAGTCCGGGTAGCGGCAGGCGAAAACTGGCATAACTGGGTGATGACCTCTTTGAAAAACGGCTGGTTTGGACTAGAGAATTTGTCTCTTATTCCCGGTTCCGTGGGGGCGGCCCCCATTCAGAATATCGGGGCATACGGGGTAGAGGTGAAACAATTCATCCGAGGCATCACCTGGTATGATATGGATGCCGGGTTCATCAGGCACAGTCTGGCTTCAGATTGTAATTTTGGCTACAGGGATAGCATTTTCAAACATGAGCTTAAAGGTAAGGCCCTGATCTGGGCGGTGGAATTTGTTTTGCAGAAATCTGCATCCCCCAAAACAGAGTATGGCGACATCAGGAAAATTCTTGATGAAAAAGGAATTACGGAGCCTCGGCCCACGGACATTGCAGAGGCGGTGATTTCCATTCGTCGTTCCAAATTGCCTGATCCTGCCCAAATCGGCAATGCAGGAAGTTTTTTTAAAAATCCTGTTTTAGAACAAGCTGATTTTGAGCAAATAAGATTGCAATATCCCGAAATCCCATCCTATCCTGCCGGGCCAGGCAGCGTAAAAATTCCTGCGGGATGGCTCATTGAGAAGGCAGGATGGAAAGGAAAGCGACTCGGTTGCTTTGGTGTCCACGACCGGCAGGCGCTTGTGCTCGTCAACTATGGCGGTGCAACCGGAAGTCAGATTGTTCAGCTATCCAAAGATATCAGAGAAGATGTGTACGAAATGTTTGGTGTAAACCTGCAGGCCGAAGTCAATATGGTATGAAACTCCTGTGGATTTTCCTTTTTTCATTCCTTTATATGGGTTTGAGTGCCCGGCCGAATGACAAGGGTCATACCTACAGATACATTTTGGGTTTAAGTGGCGGAACCATCTGGGGCCACAATGCCCCGGTTTACCATCTGGCCCATTCGCATCCCCTGTACTACTGGGCCGAATTTCAAATTCAGAAACCCTCGAAAGAATGGTCCCGGGCCTGGAACCACCCCATCTGGGGTTTTGGAATCAGCGTTCTTGACTTCCGAAGTCCTGTTTTGGGTAAATCTGTGCTGGCCATTACCTATCTGGAGCCCCGGCTATGGAAATCTTTCACCTACCGCATCGGCACAGGCTGCTCTTTTCAAACCCATCCATTCAATTCGGATGGCAACAGTACCAATCTGATGCTGGGTTCCCATTTTGCTATGGTCATGCATGCACAGCTAAACTGGTATCTGGCCCTTGGCCCAAAAACAGGGCTCCGGCTTGGCTGGGGGATTACCCACCTCAGCAATGGCGCATTTGCACAGCCCAATTCGGGTGTGAATTCCTTTTTTCTGAGTGCCGGATTGAGTTTAAAAAATCAGGCGAAGCCTTTTCCTGCTGGCGATTCTGTCGCCTCTCCTGCCTTCAGAAAAGGTTTTTCAGTTTTGCTTTCAAGTTCAATTGCTCTGGTTGAAAAATTCCCTGTCAGCGGACCGAAATATCCGGTTTTTCAGATTCATGGCCGTTTTCAGTATCGTCTGGGAAGGAAATCTACCCTTTCAATCGGACTTGACTGGAAAAAAAATACAACAGTGGCCGCCCTGATTGAGGACAATCCTGAATTGGGCAGTTCGTCCTCAGTTTTGGGACTGCCTCTCGGGCATGAACTTCATATTTCTTCTGTAAGTCTGATTACCGAAATGGGGTTTTACATCCTGAAGCACCATGATGTTTTCCCGGATTTGTATCAGCGCTACGGTCTGAGGAAATACTGGTCAGAAAATTGTTTTACAGCCATCTACCTCTCCACCCACAGAGCCAAAGCAGAGTGTCTTGAGTGGACGGTTGGTTACAAATGGAGCAAAAAACCATGAAATTTCTGTGGCTGAGCTTGTTGTTGATTTGTCTTTCCTGCGGCGAAGATCCCCTGGATTGCATCAATTCGGCCGGACCGGTTCGCACAGAAAATAGGCCTTTGCCTCCCTTTTCCCGTTTGTTCGTTTCTTCAGATATTGATGTGGAATGGCATTATTCCGACGATGCTCCCAGAGTGGAAATCACCTGTGGTCGCAATCTGCATCGTAAGGTTAAATCCGAACTCATCGGGCGTGACACCCTGACCATTGCCAACGAAAATACCTGTAACTGGGTCCGGAGTTACAACAATCCCATGAAGGCGGTGCTGTATTCTAGGCAGCCTGACTGGATTAAACTGGAAGGCTACGGAGAATTTACCTGCAAGGATACTTTGCGCTATTCGCCCCTCGTAATTCAGCATTACGGGGCCGGGAAGGCAACCATTCTCGCAGCTACCAATGAGGTTTATGTAGATTTTCTGAGTCCCAACGATTTGATTTTAAGTGGAAAAGCCAGTCAGGCACATTATTTTGTGCAGCGATATGGAAAACTGAAAGCCGAAAATATGGCTCTCCGTTCACTGGATATGGCCATGATGGGCGAAAACGATGCCTTCATTCAGGTAAGCGGAAACATCACCGGCAGGCACGAAAGCAATCGCAATGTATTCCTGAAAGGAAACCCTGAAATCAGCATGCGTTTTTTGCGCAAAGGCAGGATTCTGCCTCTCGGCCAATAGGCCTTCTTCTACAGCCAGGGTTTTGAAATGGCTTTGGCATAAATCTCCCAGCTGAACCGGGCAGCCATTTTTTCAATGTTTTCGGATAGAATGGGCTTTTCAAGAAATGCTTTCATTACCCTTGCCATATCATCTTCATCACCGTCGGCAGCCAGATAACCGTTTTCACCGTCGGTAATGGTTTCAGGAAAATGCCCCACCCGGCTGGCCAGAATCGGTTTTTTGAAATTGTAGGCCATAGATTCGACACCGCTTGGAGTGGCATATTCATAAAAAAGCAGGATGCAATCGCTGACCTGAAAGTAGCGGTACACCTCTTCGTTCGGCACAAAGTCGTTTACCACTTTCACCTTGTCCCTCAATTCCTCCCCAATCATTCCTAGTGGATTGTAGTCGGTTTCATTCTCCTTACTTCCGGCCAGAATCTTCTTCGCCGCATTGAAAACCGACTTTTTAAACCTGTTTATCCACTTGCTTTCATCGAGTGTTTTCCAGAAAGATTCCCCTACAATCAGAAGCGAAACATCATCCCTTTCCCTGGCTAGCTTTTCGAAGGCATGGATGCAATAATGAAGTCCCTTGTACTTCCGGATGAAGCCAAAAAATAAAAAAACATGCTTTTTCAGTCCTAATCTCTGCTTTTCCTTTTCTGTATCGAAGTCAGGGTCCGGGCGGAACATATCATAGACCGGGTGGAAAAGTTTAATTACTGGCATCACACCAGAAGTTGAACCAGCACCGGGATTTCGGATTCCTGTTTCATTTACATCAAATCGCATGGCTGGAAACAGTTCCTTCAATTCGTCCACAGTCTTGCCGGCATGTACCACAAAACCACCTGCCCGCTTCAGGGCAAAGCGGGTGAAAAAGCGGTCGATAAAGGTTTGCTCCTTCTGAATAACAAAATGCAGATCGAACAAAACTTCAATGGAAGATTGTTTTCTGATTCGGCTGACGATAAAGCCGAGTGGCAGACCCTGCAGGGCGATTGACCATTGGATTACCAGGCATTCCGGATTGATTTCCAGTATTTTATCACTGGTGGCCCGCCAGGTTGAAGGCTTGTTGTAGTCGGTGATATAATGCACCTGCACCTGCGTGCCTGCGAGTTTGTCTTCTTTGGTTTTGCGGTCGGCAAAATCCCGTGGAATCAGGGCAGGGTATTGCTGCGTCCATGAAATCAGATGCACCTCCCAGATGCCCAGGGCATCCATGGCCCGGGCAAGAGAAATGTTGTAATTGGCCAGACCACCCTTGAAATAAGGACCCGGACCAAAGAGCACAATTTTCTTTTTCATAAAAAAAAATCCCCTGAATTGCCAGGGGATTTGTTGTTGGGGGTGGGCCTGCATGGGATCGAACCATGGACCCCCTGATTATGAGTCAGGTGCTCTAACCGTCTGAGCTACAAGCCCTCGATTCGGAAGTGACTTCCAAATGCAGTGCAAAGGTAAGGGTTCCCCTTTTTTCTGCAAGAATTAAAATCGGGAGCAGAGCGACAGTTTAATATTTTTCTGAAACACCGCTCAGATTTGGTGGGAAATCAGGTGCGAACTTGCCTCCCCGATGCCTGGGTGAAGAAAGGTAAAACCGAGGCCTGAAATTCGGGAAACATCGCTGTAATTTCCTTCTGTGAGAAGTCGGGCCCTTTCTCCCAAAGCCATTTCCAGTAAAAAGGCAGGAACAGGTGGAAAAAAAATCTTTTTTCTCATCGCTTTGGCAATGGCCAGCGTGGCCTCGAGGTTGCTCGTTTTCCCGGGGGCTGAAAGGTTGACTGTGCCGTTCCATTGTGTAGCGGCCAGAAAACCCCTTACAGCATCCTCTATGTGAATCCAGTTGAAACCCTGTTTTCCGGAGCCCAGGGCTGCACCCACTCCCCAGTAAATGGGCTGCATTATTTTGGGCATCGCCCCGCCTTTGGAAGAAAGCACCACCCCAAGCCTTAGGATGCAAAAATGCTCCGAGAGATTTTGAGGAATACCCGAATAAGCCGATTCCCACAAGGCCGCTACCTCAGCCGGAAAACCCTTCCCAACCGGATCGGTTTCACGGAAAGGCGTGTCACCGGGTCCGTAGAATCCGGCCCCGGATACCCCTACAAAGGCGTGAAATTTTCTGCCGGATCTGACCATGGCTTCTGCCAGTGTTTTTACAGCCATAATCCGGCTTTCGGTGATTTCTCTTCTGCCGGTGCGTGTCCACCTTGTTTCTCCGATGCTTTTGCCTGCCAGATTGATGATGATATCGGCCCATTCCAGTGCCTCTGAATCAATCCGGAGTGCGTCCGGAGTCCAGCCAAACCTTTGAATGCCTTGCGGAGACGGGCCATGCAGGTCTCTTGAAAGCCAGGCCACTTCCAGCCCTTGTTTCAGACATTCGGACGAAATGGCCCTGCCCAAAAGTCCTGAACCTCCGGAAATCAATATGCGCTTACCCTTCAGCGAATCTGTCATTTTTTTTGTTCAGTATTATGCATGGTTTCCCCAAAGAAACAGGCTCCGGAGAAAAATCAGGTAAATATAATCCCGTTTCCTGCAATCTGCCGGAATGAATAATGGACATTCAGGATTAAGGATTTACTTTTGCCTGCAAATGCCTGCAAACATTTTTATTCCATATCCCTCAGTCAGGCGGTTTTTATGGCTCAGCCTTGTTTTTTGCTCAGCTCTGATTGTAGTGAAGCGCAACTGGCTGAAAACCCGGTTCCCTATCCAGATGGATGCCAGTGGGTATTATATTTACCTGCCGGCAGTTTTTATTTACCATGATCCGGGTAACATGCGTTTTGTGGATGCCATGCCTGAGCAGTTTGACCGGAAATACTATCTGTATCCGGCAGCAGGGGGAGGGTATCTTACTAAATATTCTCCCGGTATTGCCATTCTGGAATCGCCATTTTTTGCTGTTGCCCATGGCTTCAGTCTTGCAATGGGCTTGCCTGCAACGGGTTATGAACCGGTTTACAGGTTGGCTGTGTGTATGGCCAATGTTTTTTACTCCATTCTCGGACTTTGGATTTTGGCTATGGTTTTAAGCCGCTATTTCAAATCCGAAACCATCTGGATTACCCTTTTTCTCCTTTTGTTTGGTACCAATTTTTTCTTTTTTACCAGCCTTCAGCCGGGGTTATCCCACAATTTCCTCTTTGCGGTTTTTGCCT
>JBIKMV010000140.1:0-7516 GCA_044359055.1 Catalimonadaceae bacterium | reverse complement strand
CCCTGCTGACCGTATCGCTCAAATTTTACATAATCTTTTCCGAATAGCGGAATTTCGAAGGTCCCTGAATAGTCCATCACAGAGAAGCGGCAGTAGGGATTGCCATTTTTGGCAATTTTCTGAATCGGGTTGGTAACCATGCCCCCGAAGCGGAGTTCTCTGCCTTTTTTATTCTCAATATCAGTACATGGTGAGTTGGCGTAGGCTTCCAAATCCCGCTTGAAGGGGTCGAGCGGATGGCCCGAAATGTAGAAGCCCACCACCTCATGTTCTTTTTGGAGGGCTTCCATGGGCACCATCTCTTCCAGAATTGGAATTTTAGGCGTAGCTACCTGATCCGCAAAACCCATACTTCCGAAAAGCGAAGTCTGTGCAGTTTGTGCCTGACTTGCTTTTGCATTGGCATATTTCACCATTTTTTCAATGATGTTGTCCTCACCTTCCACCAGAAAATGCGCCCTGTGCAATCCCTCGGATTTAAAACAATCAAAAGCTCCGGCTGCGCCAAGCGATTCCAGGGTTTTTTTGTTTATGCTGCGCTGGCTTACCCTTTCCGAAAAATCCCAAATGTTTTTGAAAGTGCCTTTTTCTTCCCGCTCTTTCACCAGGCCTTCTACAGCGGCTTCGCCTACGCCTTTAATTCCTCCGAGTCCAAAGCGTATTTGCCCATCCTTATTCGGTGTGAAATCAGAAAAAGATTCGTTCACATCCGGCCCCAACACCTTCAGGCCCATGCGGTTGCATTCTTCCATGAAAAACTTTACCTTGTCGATGTTGTCTTTTTCATTGGTAAGGTTGGCCGCCATGTATTCCGCCGGGTAATGTGTTTTCAGCCAGGCGGTTTGGAAGGCTACAAAGGCATAGCAGGTGGAGTGCGATTTGTTAAATGCATAGGCCGCAAAGGCTTCCCAGTCGGTCCAGATTTTCTCCAGTTTTTCTTTTGGATGGCCCTTGTCAGAGGCTTTTTCGATAAACTGGGGCTTGAGTTTGTCCAGGGTTTTGCGGTCTTTTTTTCCCATGGCTTTGCGCAATACATCGGCATCGCCTTTGGTAAAATCTGCCAGTTTCTGGCTCAGCAACATCACTTGCTCCTGATACACCGTAATGCCATAGGTTTCTTCCAGAATGTCCTGCATTTCGGGCAAATCGTAGGAAATCGCCTCCTGCCCGTGCTTCCGCCTGATGAAGTTGGGAATGTACTCCAGCGGGCCGGGCCGGTACAGTGCATTCATGGCAATGAGATCTTCAAACTTATTGGGCTTCAGATCTTTCATGTATTTCTGCATGCCGGCACTTTCAAACTGAAATACTCCGTTCAGTTCTCCCCGCTGAAAAAGCTCAAAGGTCTTCTCATCCTTCAGGTCTATTGTGTCTATGTCTATGGTTTTACCATGATTTTTTTGAATGAGCTTCAGACAATTTTTAATGATGGTAAGGGTTTTGAGACCCAGGAAATCCATTTTGATTACCCCGGCATCTTCAATTACCTTTCCTTCAAACTGGGTAAGCAGAAAATCAGAATCCTTGGCCGTGGCAATGGGCATGAGCTCGGTCAGGTCTGAAGGGGCAATAATCACCCCGGCAGCGTGCACACCGGTATTCCTTACCGACCCTTCCAAAACCAGGGCTTCCCGGAGCACCTCCGCTCTGGGATCGGTTTTGCTTGCTCTGATCTCTCTTAGTTGCTTCACCAATTCAATGGCATCAGCATCCAGTTCCTCAATTTCTTTCAGGCTTTTTTCGCCCTCCAGTGGGGCATCCATTATGCGCTTCAGGCTCAGGCCCAGTTTGTCCGGCACCAGTTTGGTAAGTCCTACCGCCTGATCCAGAGGTAGATCCAACACCCGGGCTACATCTTTGATGGATGTTTTGGCTTGCATGGTGCCGTAGGTAACAATCTGTGCTACCTGATTTTTTCCATATTTGTCAACCACATAATCGAGAACTTTTTGCCGGCCGTCATCATCAAAATCGGTATCGATATCGGGCATCGACTTTCGGTCCGGATTGAGAAAGCGCTCAAAAAGAAGGTTGTATTTGATGGGGTCAATATTGGTAATGCCAATGCAGTAGGCCACCGCCGAACCTGCTGCTGAACCTCTGCCCGGTCCGATGAAAACTCCGAGTTCCCGGCCTGCTTTTATAAAGTCAGCCACAATGAGAAAGTAGCCGGCAAAGCCCATGGTTTTGATGGTAAAAAGCTCAAAATCAAGTCGCTGCATCGCATCAGGGGAGACTTCGCCCCAACGGATTTTTGCCCCTTCCATGGTGATATGCTTCAGATATTCCCATTGGTCGGTAAATCCCTGTGGCAAAGGGAAGTTGGGCAGCAAAATATCCCGCTTCAGTTGCAGAGCCTCAACCTTGTCTACCACCATCTGGGTATTGTCCATCGCCTCCGGCAAATCAGGAAAAGCCTTTTCCATCTCTGCCTTAGTCTTGAAATAAAACTGATCGTTGGGAAACTTGAACCTGCGGTTTTTCACAACAGCATCTTCATGCACAAAATCCTCAAAACCGGGTGTCGATTGTTTTTCGCCGGTGTTGATGCAAAGCAGAATGTCGTGTGCATTGTAGTCGGCCTGATTGGTGTAGTGGCTGTCGTTGGAGCAGATTACGGGAACATTGTACTTCTTACTCCATTTCAGTAAGACCGCATTTACCAGGTCTTGTTCTTTGAGGTGATGTCGCTGAAGCTCAATGAAATAATCTTCACCAAAAAGATCGAACCACCATTTGAATTCCTTTTCGCCTTCTTCTTCACCTTTCTGCAAAATCGTCTGCGGCACATAGGCCCCTATGCAGCAGGTGGTGGCAATAAGACCTTCATGGTATTTCTCGATTAGTTTTTTATCAATGCGGGGATAAACGCCGTATTTGCCTTCAATCCAGCCCAAAGAGCAAAGTTTGGACAGGTTTTTATAGCCTTCAGGATTTTTGGCAAGCAGGAGCTGATGGTAGCGGTCGTCTTTGTCTGGTTTGGTAAATTTCTTTTTAAACCGGTCTTCCACCACATAAAACTCGCAACCGACGATGGGTTTAACGCCGGCCTTATTTGCCTCATTCACAAACTGAAAGGCACCGAACATATTGCCGTGGTCGGTGATGGCGCAGGCCAGCTGACCATCATCTGCCGCTTTTTTGAGCATATCGCCGATGTTGGCGGCCCCGTCGAGCAGGGAAAATTGGGTATGGCAGTGGAGATGGGAGAAATGCATGGTCAAGTTTAAAGCAGAAAGTTGAGAGTGGAAATTTTTTTTCCGGCACTGCTGCTGCTTGCTCTTTTTTCTGAGCCGGCCGGCATCCTGCCACCCTGAAAATCAGGAACTGAAACCAGAAGTTTTCAAAAAAAAATTTCGGAACGGAGGCGGTACCTTTCAAGGGGGCTGGATGTCAGCATCAAACGAGCACTTCGTAGTGAGAGGACAAATGCCTAAAATCAACGACTTATACCCGAAATGCTTTGCAGGCCTACAGATACGGGGGGATAAGTCGGCAAAGCATTTGATTTGCAGTCATTTGACCTTTGCATAGACTTCCTGAAGACCAATCCGGGTCTACTTCAGAAAGAGAAGTTCCCGGTATTTGGCCAGGGGCCAGTCTTCGTCGTCCACTACCAACTCCAGTTTGTCTACATGGTAGCGGATGGTGTCAAAATAGGGCTTCACCCTATCACAATAATGGCTCGCTTTGGCTTCACTATGTTCCAGATTATTGGCCACTTTCCGCTCCTCTACCATCTCATCGACCTTCGTTTTGATGGTGGTAAGTCTTTCGGAAATTTCCTTTATCGTATCAAGGCTTGCTTTGAAAGCTTCTTCTCCCAAACCAAGTTCTTTCAGCCCTTTTGCATTGTCTATCAGGCGGTTCTGATACCGAATTGCCGTAGGAATGATGTGATTCAAAGCGAGGTCACCGATGACACGGCTTTCGATCTGAACCTTCTTAACATAATCTTCAAAGTAAATTTCAGTCCTGGCTTCCAGCTCCCTTTCATTGAAAATTTTGCTTTCCACAAATACCTGACTTGCTTTTTCAGTCTGATACGCTTTGAGGGCCGGCGGTGTGGTGTTGATATTGGAAAGTCCCCGGTTCATGGCCTCATCCCTCCATTCCTGACCGTAGCCATTTCCTTCAAAAAGAATATTTTTTGATTCTCTGATGTATCGCCTGAGGATGTTGATGATGGCCACTTCTTTTTTGGTTCCCTTGTCCAGTTCGGTATCAACTTCTGATTTGAAATCTTTCAGCTGCCGGGCCACTATGGCATTCAGAACAACCATCGGTGCGGATATGTTGGCGGAGGACCCTACCGCCCTGAATTCGAATTTGTTGCCGGTAAAAGCAAAAGGGGATGTGCGGTTGCGGTCTGTATTGTCGAGCAGGATTTCCGGCAGCTTATCAATCCCAAGCTTCAGATAGAGGTTGTCTCCCTTTTCGATTACATCTGAGTTTTTCTCAAGAGATTCCAGAAGCTCAGTGAGTTGTGATCCGATGAATACCGAAATAATCGCTGGTGGGGCTTCGTTGGCTCCCAGCCGGTGGTCGTTGCCGGCTGAAGCTATGCTGGCCCTGAGCAGGTCGGCGTAATCGTGCACCGCCTTAATAGTATTTACAAAAAAGGTAAGGAACTGCAGGTTCTCTTTGGGTTTTTTCCCGGGACTCAGCAGGTTTTTGCCATTGTCGGTTCCCAGCGACCAGTTGTTATGCTTGCCGCTTCCGTTGATTCCTGCGAAGGGCTTTTCATGAAGCAATACCCGGAATTCATGCTTTTCTGCCACCCTTTCCATCAGATCCATGAGCAGAGAATTCTGGTCTACAGCCAGATTGACTTCAGAAAAGGTTGGGGCACACTCAAACTGACCAGGTGCCACTTCATTGTGGCGGGTACGCACAGGAATGCCGAGTTTCCAGGCCTCAATTTCAAAATCCATCATAAAGGCCTGAACCCGAGGCGGGATTGAGGCAAAATAGTGGTCTTCCAATTGCTGCCCTTTTGCAGGAGCATGACCAAAAACTGTTCTCCCTGTCATCATCAGGTCAGGTCGGGAATTGTACAGGGCCGAGTCCACAAGAAAATACTCCTGTTCGGGTCCGAGGGTGGCCATTACCCGGTTTACATCCTTATCGAAATACTGGGCTACTCCGGTAGCAGCTTCATCAATCAGGCTGAGCGCTTTCAGGAGCGGTGTTTTATGGTCAAGGGCCTCGCCGGTGTAGGATACAAAAACAGTGGGGATGCACAGGGTTTTTCCTCCCCGGGTATCCATTATAAATGCTGGGGAGGTGGGGTCCCAGGCGGTATATCCCCTTGCTTCGAAGGTATTGCGGATGCCGCCGCTCGGAAAAGACGATGCATCGGGTTCCTGCTGCACTAAGGCCGAACCGCGGAACTTTTCCAGGACTTCTTCTCCTTCCAGGTCAAAAAAGGCATCATGTTTCTCGGCTGTGGCACCGGTAAGGGGCTGAAACCAATGGGTAAAATGGGTAACGCCCATGCTGATGGACCAGTTTTTCATCCCGAGAGCTACACTGTCGGCCAGAGAAGCATCGAGTTTTTGGTTGGTTTCAATGGTTCGGATTAATTCTTTGTACACTTCCGGCGACAAATAGTTTTTCATTTTCTTTTTGTCGAACACATACATCCCGAAGTACGAGGTAACCCTTTCATTGGGAAAGCTGATTTCAACGGGCTTGCGGTTGGTTACCGATTCCAAAGCTTTGAACCTGAGAATTGCCATTTTTATTAAATTTTGAAAAAGACCTTAAAATTTCAGGGGCAAAACTAAGAAAACATCTAATTTTCCGAAAAATTACTTCAAAATTCAGGGGGTATTCGAAAGTTGTTTAATTTAATCAGGTAATTCCGGAAAAAATTAAAGTGCGTGTTTTTTTTGAATTCAACCTTTTTTTCGCTCAATTCTCTTTGCTTTTGATTTACTGTTGTCCTGAAAAGGAAAAAAATCAAAAATTTGACCTGATTTAACACGGGTTTTCAGGGATTTGCCTAACCTTTGTTTGCGGTTTCCGGCCTGAGGGGTTGCCACGAAACTGCCTTATCAACAGTCTTAATACCCTTATATTTTATGGCTTTACAACTTTATTCAAAGGATTTTTCTGCCATCAGGGCTTTCCCAAGGCTGTTTGTAGATTATGTTGAGAATAGAGGAGAACTGAAGTCATTTTTTGGTTTTCCTCCTGAGAAAGAGCATATTATTTCTCAGATTCGGTTAAAAAAAGATTCTTTTTCCCTGAGCAAAAGGAAGGTGCTTGCCGATGCCATCCGGGCCGGGTATCCGGGTTTTACTTTGAGCCCTGCGCAAACCGAAAATCTGGCAAAACTGACAGATGAAAACACCTTCACCATTTCCTGTGGCCATCAGCTCAATCTGGCCGGCGGACCCATGTATGTGGCATTCAAGATTCTTACGGTGCTCCGGTATTGTGAGTTCCTGAACCGTGAATTTCCTGAATATCAATTTGTTCCATTACACTGGCTTGCCAACGAAGACCATGATCTGGACGAAATTTCAGCCTTTACCTTTTTCGGGCAGTCGCACCATTTTATGATGGCAGGAACGGGAGCATCGGGTTCTGTTTCCACCCAAGGCCTGGCTGAGCAGTTGCGCAGCATCCGTGATATGCCATTTTGGATGTCAGATGCTTATGAAGCATGCGATAACCTGAACACAGCCACCATGAAGTGGCTGCAGGATGCTTTCGGCGAAATGGGCTTGCTGGTTTTGGATGCTAGGCAGAAATCGCTGAAGGAAAGTCTTTTGCCTTTTGCCCTTTCCGAACTGAAGGAGGGCTGGGTAGAAAAGGAAGTTTTGAAACAAACCGAAAGGCTGGAGGCATCGGGCTACAAAGGTCAGTTGTATCCAAGGCCGGTTAACTTATTTTATCTGGCTGAAGGCGAAAGACTCAGATTGGAAAGAAGCCCCGAAGGCTATCAAACCCATGACGGAAAATACCACTGGAAAGAAAACGAAGCGCTCGGATTTTTTACCGCCAACCCCGAAAGATTAAGTCCCAATGTGGCTTTTCGGCCTTTGTATTCACAGCTTATTTTGCCAGATGTGGCCTTTGTAGGCGGGCCCGCCGAGATATCCTATTGGCTTCAGTTGAAATCTGTTTTTGAAAAAACCGGAACGCCTTTTCCTGTTTTGATTCCCAGATTTTCGGGCATGTATGTGTCTAAAAATCAGGCGGTAAAGATGGAAAAACTGGGTCTTTACATGGCTGATATCTTCAGGGAAGAGCATGAGCTCAGAAAAGAAGCCACCCGCCTGGAATGGCAAAAGCCGGATCTCAATGAAGTTTACGCCGGTTTGATTGAGCTTTGCAAAAATACTGACCCAACGCTTGTTCCTGCTTTAAAGGCTGAATTGGTGAAAGTTGAGAAACAAATTGAGGGTATGGAGAAAAGAATTTTCAAAGCTGCGGAGCAAAAGAAAGAGAATGAAATCACTCAAATCAAAAACCTGCTCGGCAAGTTGTTTCCCGATGGAGGCCT
>JBIKMV010000013.1:0-25175 GCA_044359055.1 Catalimonadaceae bacterium | reverse complement strand
AGGACAACCTCAGGGAGGCCGAAAATGTGTTTTTTGATGCCTGCCGGAAAGAGATTTTGGAATATCCTGCTGAGGCATTGGATTTATTCAAAAAATCATGTGTGCTGAACCCAAAAAATGCAGCCGCATTCTACAAAGCAGCCGAATTGCTGGAACTCGAAGATAAGGACGAAGAAGCCCTGATGTATGCCGAAAAGTCCGTTGATCTGGAGACGAACAACGAATATTACTGGATTCAGCTTGCCAGGCTCCGTGAGGAAAACGGCAAATGGAAAGAGGCGCTTAAGGCCTACGATTACATGATTCAGCATTTGGAAGGAGGAAAGAAATACCACCTGAGCAAAGCCGAAATTTTCAGAAAACAAAAACTATATAAAAATGCTCTGCGTGAACTGGAAAAAACCGAGAAAGAGATGGGGCCCGGACCTGAATTGTTCGAATCCAGGATTCAGCTGTTTCTTCAGGAAGGAAATCCGGGGCAGGCGGAAGAAGAGTGCAGAAGGTGGATCAAAACCTTTCCTGAATCATACGAGGCCAAAATGAACTATGCCCGGCTACTTACCGACCAGAAAAAATTCAAAGAGGCCAAAAAAGAACTGCTGGAGATGCTGGAAGGCGATGAGGGATTTGCCTCGGCTCACCTTATGCTGGCCAATATTTACCTTCTGGAACAGGATGAAGTAAATGCAGACCTCGAAATTGAAAAGGCCATTCTGAGTCAGGAATTACCCATTGAGGCTAAAATCGAGCTGGTAAGCGGTTTTCTGAACGGTCCCCGGTCAGAAGAAAATGAAAAAAAGGCACTGAAACTATCCGACCTGATTCTGAAGGTACACCCCGATGCCAGCGGCGCCTGGATTCTCAAGGGAGACTTGCTGAATAAATTCGGAAGTAAAAGAGAAGCACGCATCTGCTACATCCGGGCAACTGCGGAGGATAAAGGCAATATTGCACTTTGGGAACAGCTTGTATTACTCGACCTGAATCTCAATGAAATAGATTCGCTGCAAAAGCATACAGCGGGCGCCAGAGAACTGTTTCCCAATATTGCCTCATTTGCATTTTACAACGGCCTAAGCAACCTGATTCTGAAGCGATATGAAAAATCTGTGGAATCTCTGGAAGATGCCCGCCGCCTTTCGGTCGGGCAAAGAGAAATGCAGCTTGAGGTTTTCACACAACTGGGCGATGCCTATTACAATCTGAAGGAAACCGAAAAATCATTCGCTGCCTATGACGAGGTTTTGAAACTCGATTCCGGCAATGCCCATGTTCTGAACAATTACGCTTACTTTCTGTCACTGGAAAAAACCAATCTCGATAAAGCCCTGAAAATGAGCCGACGGCTGGTTTCCATGCATCCCGATGATCCTACTTTTCTGGATACCCATGCCTGGGTATTGTATCAGAAAGGAGATTATGCCGAAGCACTGGCCGTCCTGGAAAAAGCTGCGGGCAACTCTGGATCCGGCACCATCTGGGAGCACTTTGGCGATGCACTTTTCAAAAACGGCAAGACCGATAAAGCCATTGAAGCCTGGAAAAAAGCCAGGGAGCTGAACGGGGGTTCTCAGGAGCAAATCGATAGAAAAATAAAGGAAAAAAAGCTCCCATGAAGCATTCTCTCCTGCCGGCATTTTTGCTTTTTCTTTCCCTCTTTTCCCCCTCCTGCAAAAAAAAACAGGGCACAGGAGTAAGCACCACAGGTGCCTCCGAAAAAACTGCTGCAAAACCACCTGCGCTCATCATGGCACGGGACCAATGGCCCCAAAACTACTGGACCGCAAAAGCCAAGGTAAGTCTGAAGCATCCAAAAATGAATGTCTCTTTCAGCATGACGCTTCGTTCAGAGAAAAACAAAAGGCTTTGGTTTTCAGCGCAGGCATTCGGTCTGCTTGAAGTGGCAAGAGGGTTGATTTCGGGAGACAGCCTGAAAATCTGGGATAAATTCAACAACCGCTGCCTCGTTGGGGATATGCAAAGCATGCAGGAGTTTGTACCGGTGCCCATGGGAATTGCGCAATTGCAGTATTTTCTGATGGGTCGGATATTCTGGGACAGCCTGAGTTTTGGCAAAGAAACCCGGCTTCAGGATTCCGTTTTGGTTTCGGGAGAAAATGGAAGTCTGAACTTTCAGGCTAAAATCTGGCAAAAATATTTGCTGCATACCGCAAGGGCAGCAGAAGCGGAAAGCAAAACAAAGGTTTACATTGAAAATCAGGATTTTAAACCGGCAAGCCAAATGCTTATTCCCTGGAAGAAAGTCCTTTTGGCCAGCAGCAATTACACTGGAACAGAAGAAAAAACTGACCTGCAAATCGAGTTCAGCAAATTCGAATTCAGTGCCGCTGCTCCGGATTTTTCTCTTGAAGTTCCTGCTGGATGCCAAAGGCAGGTATTACGATAAACACCCCGCTGCCCGCATTTCTAATCCGGAAAAAAAGCAGTCATGAGCCTCCGAGACCTTGCTTTAATCATCTGCCTTCTTGCGCTTTTCGTTGCGGGATTTTTGTTCCGCGCCGACGGTGGCATCAACCTCGATGCCGTTCAATATGCTCGGATGGCGGAAGATTTTCCAAACCTCCATTCCAATGTTTTTCCTGCCGGCCTTCCGATTGCTTTGTTTGCTGGAAAAGTACTATGCGGTGATTTTTTTCTGGCTTCGAAACTGGTCAACCTCCTTGGCCTCCTTGCGGTATTCCTTTTTTCCTGGATCAGGCAGTTTTTTTTCAGGGAAACCATACTGCTTTTTTGTTTGAAAACGGGAGTCGGCCTGTGGTCAATGTCTTTCAGCGAGCCCCTTTTTCTCAGCCTGCTTTGGTTTTTTCTTTATTTTCTGCATCAAAGCATTGAAAATAAAAGCTTTACACGCTGTTCTGCATTGAAGATAGCGAGCCTTCTCCTGGCCATGACCTTTGTGCGGCATGCCGGCATATTTCTGTTCGCAGGTTTTCTGGTTGCCTTTCCTTTTATTCTCAGAGAGAGAAATAAATGGGCTATGCCGGCAGGTTTTCTGTGGCAAACAGGGGGAATAAGCCTCCTCCTTTTTTGTATATACCTCGGCATCAGCCATCTGATTTTTGGTTCCTTTTTCGGGGAACTGGAACGGGGCGGACCCGACATTCAAACACAGAGCGATTTTTTTCAGCACCTGACACTCAATGCCCGCGGAGTACTCAGCCTCGCCAATCCATTTTTTACCTTTGTCTTTCAGCACTCGCCGCCCGGAGAAAAAACCCTATTCAAGTTGCTCTTTCTTTTGCTGGATCTCGGTTTTCTATTCCTTGCTTTCATTCTTGTTCTCCGAAAGAAAAAGCAAAATCCGGCTTTTGTAACCCATATGGTTGCCATGGTATTGACCTATGCCTTTTTGCTGTTTGGCTCCTCAATTCAGGCAGGCATCGAAATCATCAATCTTCGCCTGATTTCACCTGCTTCCTTTCTCTTATTTTTCTGCCTGCTGCTATTGTATCGAGCTGAAATTCAAAGATATTCATTGGTATTTATGATTTTTGCCCTGGTCTCGCTTGGCATCAATGGTTTTATTTTAATGAAATCACCCTGCTATTACCCCGAAATCCGTAAAAAGGCTTTGCAACTGATGGCCCGCAAACCTGATGCGAGGTACTTTTTTGCCGATGGCAAAGACGATTCTGAATCGGTTTATCACCTGCCATTGCAGGGAGAAATTCGCTATCATCACCCCGCTTTGGACCACAACCACATTGCAGGAATGGCTCTGGGTATCATCAGACCCGGACTTATTGTGCTCAAGGACACTTCAGGAAAAAGGCAATCTGAAATTCTCTTCGCCTCTGATTTGAAATAGTCTTCATCCTGACTTTCCAACCGATACCCATGCCCTACGATTCTCCTGCCGGCCTCAGGTTTTGAAGTAGGTTATGTCCCATTTTATCCCGCTTGGTTTCCAGATACCGGGTATTGTGGGGATTGGCTTTTATTTCAATGGGAATGGTATCCACAATTTCAAGGCCATAGCCCATCAGGCCCGCCCTTTTTACGGGATTGTTTGAAATGAGGCGAATCTTGCGGATACCCAAATCACGGATAATCTGCGCCCCTACCCCATAATCCCTTTCATCCATTTTAAAACCCAGTTTTTCATTGGCCTGAACGGTATCCAGACCTTGCTCCTGTAACTTGTAGGCTTTGAGCTTATTGACAAGTCCTATGCCCCTGCCCTCCTGATTCATATACAGGATGAGGCCCTGCCCCATCTCCTCCACCATTTCCATAGCCCTGTGCAGCTGTGGCCCGCAATCGCAACGGCAGGATCCGAAAATATCGCCTGTAAGGCAGGAAGAATGCACCCTTATGGCAACGGCATCGGTTGCATTCCAGGTTCCTTTTATCAGAGCCAGATGGTGCTCGCCTGTATTTTTTTGTTTGAAGGCCACCAGATCAAAATTTCCCCATTCGGTAGGCATCTCAACCCCGATTTCCCGTTCAATCAGGCTCTCGTGCTTGAGCCTGTATTCTACCAGATCACTGATAGACACCAGCTTAAGGCCGAGTTTATCCGCCATTTCCCTGAGTTTAGGGAGGCGGGCCATGGCGCCGTTTTCGTCCAGCACTTCTACCAACACTCCGGAGGGGCTCAGGCCCGCAAGTCGGGCAAAATCCATCGAGGCTTCCGTGTGACCGGTTCTTTTGAGCACACCGGCAGATTGGGCTTTCAATGGAAAAATATGGCCGGGCCTGCCCAGTTCTTCCGGCCTCGTTTCCGGATTTACCAAGGCTTTGATGGTGCGGTAGCGGTCGTGTACCGATATACCGGTAGTATTTCCCTGGCCAAGCAGGTCAACCGAAATGGTGAATGCCGTTTCGTGGGTGGCGGTATTGGTGCCTACCATCATATCGAGCCCAAGTTCATTGCATCGCTCCTCGGTGATCGACTGGCAAATCAGGCCCCGGGCTTCCTTGGTCATGAAATTGATGATCTCTGGCGTAACCAGATCCGAGGCACAGATCATATCCCCCTCATTTTCACGGTCTTCGTCATCAACCACCAAAATAACCTCTCCCCTTTTGATGGCCGCAATGGCTTCTTCTATGGTGTCCAGTTTTATTTTTTCGCTCTCCATGTCTTGAATTGCCTTTTCTTTGTTGTAATTTAAAACCTATTCCCCCGTCTCATTAATTTGGATAAGGGAAAAACAGATTTGCAAAATTAGAACTTCCCGAGTTTATGGACCTGATTCTTTTTGATGTTCCCGAAGTTGCAGAGCAACTTCAACCATTTACTTTCACCCGGCCGGTTTCTCATATCCGTACCGGCATTCTTACGCAAAGAGAAAGGTGGGAGCTGTTGATGGGGACAGGCTCTAAGGTGTTTGCCTCAAAAGACCTGACCCCTGTTTGGCCGAGGCCGGAGTCGGGCTATGGTTTATGGGTCAATGCTTCCTGGATTCCGGCACCCGGAGATGCGGATCGGGTTGCAGCGCTGAAACCTGGAAGCGGCTTGGAGAGTCATGGCCGTTTGCTTGCCTATCATGTTTCAGAACAGGATGAATTTGATCCGGTTTCTGCTGAAATTGAACACCTCAGCAACCTTACTACACTGAATGAGGTACGCTACCTGAGCCGTCCCTGGGAAATATTTTCATGGAACGGGGCATTGATTCGCTTTGATTTTCAAATTATTACAAAAAACCGCCTTTCAAAAGAACTCCCCGACTCTCATACCATTGTTTATGGCAGGGAAAATATTTTCATCGAAGAAGGCGTAAAAATCAAAGCTGCCATTATCAATGCCGAAGGCGGTCCTGTTTACATTGGAAAAAATGCGGAAATTCAGGAAGGCAGTATCATTAGGGGCCCTTTTGCTTTGCTAGAAGGCTCTGTGGTGAATATGGGGGCAAAAATCCGGCCCGATACCACCGTCGGACCGGGCTGCAAAGTGGGAGGAGAAATCAGCAATGCCGTTTTTTTTGGCTTTGCAAACAAAGCCCATGATGGTTTTCTAGGCAATTCTGTAATCGGCGAATGGTGCAACCTCGGTGCCGACTCCAACAACAGCAACCTGAAAAACAATTATGGTGAGGTAAAAATTTATGGTTTTAGGGAAAAGGAAATGATCGGAACCGGACTTCAGTTTTGCGGCCTTATGATGGGCGACCATTCCAAATGCGGCATCAACACCATGTTCAATACCGGCACGGTAACAGGGGTTGGCTGCAATATTTTTGACGCCGGATTTCCACCCAAACAAATCCAAAACTTCAGCTGGGGAGGTGCTTCGGAAGGATTTGAAATCTACCGTTTCGACAAATTCCTGGAGGCAGAAACGCGTGTACTGTCAAGACGCAATAAAACCTTTTCAGAAGGACAGATTGAAATTTTAAAGCAGCTGCACAGGGGAGCCGAAAGCTACAGTTTGCTTTAAAAAACGCAGCTGCCAGCCGGGGAGCATTTCAAACTTCACCTCAAGCAAGTAAAGACGGAAAAAGAAATAATGAGTTTTCTTTACAAGCTCAGGCCGGCATTATTATCTGGACCATCCTTATTCTGAGCCACCGGATTCAGGGGAAAGGTTGAAAATAAATTATCTGCAAGAATCCGTCAAGAAACCTACTGAAATAAGGTTTCCTTTTCAGTAAAAAAAATGCCGTTCGATGGCCGCTGCTTCCGCTGAAACAAATTGTTGCTAAATCAGGGAACACTTTCCTACTTTCGGGCGCTTTAATTGCTATAAAATGAAAAAAATCACCGCAGCACTATTGCCTTTTCTCTGGGCTTTTCAATCCATGGGTCAGCCTTTGTGGCTTCGTTATCCCGCAGTTTCACCCGATGGAAATCAAATTGTATTTGTTTACAAAGGAGACATTTACAAAGTTTCTTCCAAAGGTGGGGAGGCCATTCCTCTTACCCTTCACGAGGGTCACGATTTCCATCCTGTATGGAGCCATGACAGCAGATACATTGCTTTTGCATCAGACCGTTATGGGAATTTTGATGTTTTTGTGATGCCGTCAACCGGTGGAGAAGCACGGCGTCTCACCCAATCTTCCATGTACGATGTGCCAACCGACTTCAGCAACGACGGAAAATCTGTAATTTTTCAATCTTCGAGACAAGATCCGCACACCTCGGTTCAGTTTCCGGTGAAAATGCTGGGAGAAATCTATTCCATTCCCACCGAAGGCGGAAACGCCCGGTTGCTGACAGGAGCTTCAGCTGAACTCGCAAGAATTTCACCCAACGGAAAACTACTTGTTTATCAGGACAATAAGGGCTATGAAGATTATTACCGAAAGCACCACACTTCGAGCATTGCCAGGGACATCTGGTCTTTCGACATTGCAGGGAACAAATACACCCGGCTCACCCGGTTCAAGGGCGAAGACCGCAACCCGGTATTCCTGAACGACAAAGAAATTATTTACCTCTCCGAACAGCCCAACTCATTCAATATCTTCAGGTTGAATCTTGACAATCCCTCCCAAACAAGAGCCCTTACCAGTCTTTCGGACCATCCGATCCGAAATCTGTCATGCTCCGGAAACGGGCTCATTTGTTTTTCTTATGATGGTGAAATTTTCACCCTTCAGGATGGAAAGCAGCCACAAAAACTTAGCATCAGTATTGGCGCAGACCCCAGAGCTTTGAAATACAGAAATGTCCCTATCAATGGCGGTGTGGAGGAATTTTCGGTCAGTCCCAATGGGAAGGAGGTTGCATTCATCGTTCGCGGTGAGGTATTTGTGAGTGCGAGTGAGGGTGGCACTACAAAAAGAATTACCAACACCCCGCAGCAGGAAAGATCGATTAGTTTTTCGCCTGACGGAAAGGCGCTTATGTATTCTGCAGAGCGAAGCGGAAGCTGGGATATTTTCCAGACTACCATGGTGAGGAAAGACGAAAAATACTTTTACAACTCGACCATATTGAAAGAGGAAGCCCTTGTGGCAAGCCCGGCAGACGAATTTGAATCGGCCTATTCTCCCGACGGAAAGGAGATTGCCTACATCGAGGAGCGCACCAGCATAAAAGTGATGAATCTGGCGTCCAAATCACTGAGAACCATTCTGCCGACAGGCATCAACTATTCCTATTCCGACGGCGACCAATCTTTTGAATGGAGTCCTGACGGCAAGTGGCTGATATTTAACTACATGCAACCCAATCACTGGCTCGATGAAATTGCCATCGCCCCGGCAGACGGCAAAGGTCCGATAACCAACATCACACAAAGCGGCTATGATGATTACGGCGCCAGGTTTATGGCAGGTGGAAAAATGATCGTTTTTCAGTCATGGAGAGATGGCATGAAAAGCCACGGAAGCTGGGGATCAGAAAACGATATTTATGCCCTTTTTACAACCCAGGAAGCATTTGACAGATTCAAATTGAGCAAAACCGAATTTGAATTGCTGAAAGAAAAAGAGGAGGCTGACAAAAAAGAAAAGGAGAGCAAGGAGGGAAGCAAAAATGAGGACAAGAAAAAGAAGAAAACCCCTTCAGAAATTGCCAAAGCCAAAGCCGACAGCATAGAAGCCGCAACATTGAAAATCGAACTGGACGACATCTGGGAACGCAAAGCCCGTCTGACCATTCACAGCTCTTTTCTGGGCGATGCCATTCTGAACAAGGATGGAGAAAAGCTATATTACACCTGTAAATTCGAAAAAGGATACAACATCTGGGTAACCAACCTCAGGGAAAAAAGCACCAAAATCCTTGCTCAGCTTGATGCCGGATACGCAGGCGGCCTCAGTTTTGACAAGGAATTCAAAAGCCTGTTTTTTTATGCAGACGGACGCATTTCAAAAATTGATCCTGAAAGCGGAAAAACAGATCCCATACAAATCAACGGAGAAATGCAACTGGACCCCTCCGCAGAGCGTGCCTACATTTTTGACCACGCCTGGAGACAGGTAACCAAGAAGTTCTATCGGGTTGATTTACAGGGCGTAAAATGGGATTTTTATAAAAAAGCATATGAAAAATTCCTTCCTCACATGGGCAACAATTACGAATTTGAAGAAATGCTCAGTGAATTGCTCGGAGAACTCAATGCTTCCCACACGGGCGCAGGATTCCGCAACTGGAAGCCGGATGGCGACAAATCTCCTTCCCTTGGCCTGCTGTACGATATGTCTTACGCAGGTCCAGGATTGAAAATTGCAGAAGTTGTCAAACATGGCCCGCTAGACAAAGCCAGGGCAGGATTAAAAGCAGGCATGATCATTGAAAAAATTGATGGCAGGGAATTCCCTGAGAAGGAAGAATGGATTGTGCTGCTTAAGAACAAAATCGGCATCAATACGCTGCTGAGCATGAAAGATGAGAAAGGCAACTTGAAGGAAGTGGTGGTAAAACCCATATCGGCCGGAGAAGAATCGGAACTGCTGTATCACCGCTGGTGCGACGCCCGCCGGGCAGAGGTAGAAAAACTCAGTGGAGGCCGACTCGGCTATGTGCATGTCCGCGGCATGGACGACGACAGCTACCGTGTGGTGTATGATGAAGTGCTTGGAAAAAATGCCAACAAAGAAGCCCTCATCGTAGATACCCGCTTCAACGGAGGGGGCTGGCTTCACGACGACCTTGCGACCTTTCTGAGTGGAAAAAAATATGTGGATATGCAACCACGGGGTCAGAAAATCGGTTTTGACCCGCAGCGCAAATGGACAAAACCCAGTTGTGTTTTGGTGGGTGAAAGCAATTACTCAGATGCCCATTTCTTCCCTTTTGTATATAAAGAGCTGAAAATTGGCAAGTTAATCGGTATGCCGGTCCCCGGCACTGCTACGGCCGTTTGGTGGGAGCCGCAGATTGATAAGTCTATATATTTTGGTATTCCGCAGGTGGGAATTGTGGACAAGACCGGCCAATATCTGGAAAATCAGCAACTGGAAGTGGATGTGGAAGTAGCACAGGATCCGGAAGTTTTTCAGACCGGAAGAGACCAGCAAATTGAAAAAGCCGTAGAGGTGATGATGAAGGATCTCGGTGCCGGGAAGTGATCCTCCTTATAAAAAAAGCCTTCCTTACGGAGGGCTTTTTTTTGAAAATTGCCAAAAAGTCAACAATTCAAAACAAAAGAACCCAGAGCCTTAATGGGCTTGATTCTGGCTTGCAATTCTTGGCCTTAGAACAACCACAAGATAAATTAGCAGGATGGCTCCAATGGAAATGAGTGACAACTCATCCAGAATCCTGGAAAATTCTTTTCCAACCAGTTCGCTGAAATTTCCTCCAATTAAAATGAAGCCAGCAACTGCACAAATTTTCTCCCAGGGTTTCAAGACTTTGAAATAAATCAAAACGATAAAAATTACAAGTTGAGTGAAAATAAAGGCATTTTCACTTGTAAATGCCAGCAATGGAATAAGAGAAACCAACAAGCTTGTTTCAAAAATCAGGTTTTGTTTTTCTTCCTTAACCTGATCTTTTTTCTTATTCCTCAGGATAAACCATAGAAAGAAAAAACCAATGGAGAACAAAAAAAAGAGCTGATACAAAGCTGCAAAAAACTTATCTTCCAAAACATATCTGAGTGGAGTGTATCTGGCAAAAACGGAAAAAATGGTATGGTTGGCCTCTTTCAGAAATCCTTGTTTATTTGAAAGCTCAATCCTTAATTCATCGATCCAAAGCTGGTATTGCCCAAAAGTGGTTTCAATCGATCCAAAAAAAAGAAAGGGCAAAAGGGCCAATAAAAAGATAAATCCAAAGGAGAAAAAGACAGATTTGATTTGATTTTTAACCAAAAAGTAAGGCAAAAAAATTAAACCAAAAGGCTTGATAAAAACACTCAATGCCAATATAAACGACGCCAAAAAGACTTTTTTCTTACCTAAAAAATAGATAAATAAAATAAAGAGAAACAACAAGATATAATTTATCTGCCCCAAATGAAGTTCTCTGAGAAAATGAAGCGCAAGAGTAAATATTGCTGAAAAAATAACCAGATTAAGACGTAGTTTACTTTCTTCCGAAAATAAAGATGGGCTTATTACTCTGGCCGTCAACCAGAATCCAGCAATGACTACCAACGAAAGGAAAACCCAATAGATAATCTTTGCGACAGAAAAAGGAAAAATTATGAAAGGAAGAAAATATAGGGCTGAAGTAGGTGAATACTTAAAAACATAATGGCCATCTTCGGCAATCTTGTATAAATTATTACCCAAAAAGATCCTTTCAGCCGCTTTGTAATAGACCTCGAAATCTGAAAGCCAGAAACGATTGTTGTTTATTTCGGCAAACATAAAAATCATGCATACCAAAAAAAGAAATAAGAGGGACCAATTTTGATTTTTCAATGGTGTTCTAAAAATCCGCATAAGGATAATAACTTTCTCTTAATCAAGGCAAAATGAAAAACTGAACTACGGCAGGCTGTCTTTTCTTTGCTGAAGCTGGAGCTTCTTCACTCTTTCCAAAGCCATTCCGGCTTCTTTTACGTAGTCCTTATTCAGCTGCACGGTCCGGTTCAGTTCTGCTGCTGCCAAGTCAAATTTGGCGGTATTACGGTAAGCAAGTCCCAAATAATAGGACAGCGCCGGATTTTTTGAATCCAACGGAAGTGCGGAATTGAGAAGAGAAATGACTTCTTCATTTTTTCCTTTCCTGTAAAGGAGAAATGCAAGGTTTTCTTTCGCCAAGTAAAGCCGGTCATCCAGCCTAATAGCCGTCTCATAGCAATTAATGGCGGAATCGGCAAAACCCTTCTGATACAAAAATACTCCCATGTCGTAATACAGAAAAGCATCGTTGGGCCTTAGCCTGAGTCCGCTGCGAAGGTACTGCTCCGCTGTGGCATATTCCTTCTTTTCCATGTAATACGAAGCGAGCCTGGCGTATCCATCCCCGAAGTTCACATCTTGTTCGATAGAAGTCTGCCAATTGCTCAGGGCCTTGGCGGTGTCTTTTTTTTCCCAGAAAACCACACCTTTCAGGTAGTAAATCCGGGGTTCAAAGGGAGCTTTTTTCAGGGCTTTATTGAGGTAATCAAGACTTTCCTTATACCGCCTTACAATTAGGTATAAATCCCCAAGAAGCAATTGATTATCAGGGTCATCAAAACCAAGTTTTTCGGCTGTATGACAGGCGCTCAAGGCTGAATCTATATGGCCAAGGCTGCGGTGCGCTTTGCCTACCACAACAAAATTATACAGGTCCTGCGGGTCAAGGGTCAGGGCATTCCGGGCGTCTGAAAGCGCTTCTTGGTACCGCCCGCTGTCGAGTAGAATCTGGCTCCTGATCCGGTACAATTTGGCATTATTAGGATCGTTCAGGATAAACCGATTGATTTTGGACAAATCGGGAAGAGAGAAGGTGCAATCGACCGGTGTCCCGTTTTCAGGGTTTTCTTTTTCCTGAAAGGGCTTGCAAGCCCAGCCCGAAAGCAGCAGGACAAAGAAGAAAATAAATTGGCAAAAGGTTCTGCTCAAGACTTCATTTGTTTAATTATCAAGCCCATACACTCCCTCCTCTCCGGTTTAATAGAACTTTGTGAGGTAAAAAAATGTATTCCCGGAATCGCTGGTTTTGTACTTATTTCCAAAAAACAACTCCATTTGAAAGCGGCACAAAGATAAAGGCAGAAATTTCTCCTGTGAGAGGTGCCAGCAAAAAAGCAGAGCGAAAGGTTTTATTCTCCGGAATGGCATCAGGCTTCCCAGCGGCTGGTCACCACCACCCTTTTGCAGAGACCCGAGATAGCAGGATTGAACTTGGAAATACTCAGTTCTGCCTTCTTTATTTGAGGAAAATGCTGTACCAATTCCCGGAGGATGCGCTGCCCCAATGTCTCCAGAAGACGGGTTTTTATCTGCATTTGACTGCTGACGATTTCATAAACCAAAGCATAATCAATGGTATCCTTGATCTGATCAGAAGTTGCGGCAAGGGAAAGATCGGCTTCCATCCTCAGGTCAACCTGAAAACGATTGCCCAGATTTTGCTCTTCTTCATATACCCCGTGGCGGGAATAAAACTCAAGTCCCTCAAGAAAGATTTCGGTCATAAATGCGGGAGGATAAATCCTGTATATCAGCGGATTGAATCAAAAAAAGAACCCTCTCCTTTTGCCGGATTTTCATCCTTTCCCGGTGAAGGATGATGTTCTGAATGGGCTTGCTCCGGCTCTTTCACCGGCTCCTGAACTTCTGGTTCAAAGGATAAACCGGGAGCAACATTCGATTCTTCCGGTTTTTCTTTTTCATGGACGGGCATTTGTCCTTCCAGAACAGGCTTTTCAATGTCCAGCTGCAGGGGCGGAGGGACAGAGAATTTTATATTAGCCGAACGCTGATTGGCTCTTTCAGCTTTTTCCAAAAGATCCTGGGCAATGATTTTAATATCACCAAGGAAAGTGTCTTTAAGGTTTTCGATATTTCGCAATTCCTTTTCCAGAATCTTCACTTCATTCACCATTTGCTCATAGCTTTTTCGGGCGTAGTCTTCTGCCTGTTCCATAGCCTTTGATGCCTTCCATTTGGCTTCCCTGCTGAGGGTGTCGGCCTTCAGCTTGGCTTCCTGAACAATAAGACTGGCCTGCTGACTGGCCTGGTCAATGGATTTCTGACTTGTTTCTTCTGCAGCTTTCAGCGTTTTATACAGCGATGATTCCACCTCTCTGAGTTTCTGAACTTCTTTTTCGCTGGCTTCCAGTCTTGAGCGCAGATTCACCATATCCTCCTGACTTCTTTCCCATGCAATGGAAAGCGAGTTCAGAAATGCCTGTACTTCATCCTTATCTATGCCGCCAAAAGTTTTTTTCTCAAATTGCTTCTGCCTGATTTCCAGTGGAGTTATCTTCATAATTTATGCAAAAATATCCCAGGCCGAGATGGTCCGGTCGTCGCTGCAAGATAGCAAGAGTTCCGGTTTTGCTAACCAAAGGATTTGATTGATGCTGTGCCCGTGTCCGGCATGACGGGCCCGGTCCAGCACCCGAAGCAATTTCAAGGTCTCGGCATCCCAGATTTTGATGGTTTTGTCCATACTGCAGGAAGCGAGAATGGGCCTGAAAGGGTGAAGGGCTATATCATGAATCCCAAAAAGATGGGCATCGGTTTCCAATAAGAGCTCCATTTCTCCATTCTCAGAAAATTTCCATTTTTTAATCTTGGCATCTTTTCCAGCTGTAACCATCTGGTTTTCAATAGGGTAAAACTGAAGTGCAAAAACCGTTCCCTGATGGACATTTTTCTGAACTGAAAAGGTATGCGAATCGGAGTGGTGCATAAATATCTCACCTGAAGAATTTCCAAACGCCATCCAGGACTGATCCTGATTCATGCCAAAGGCTCTAAGATCATCAGTCCCAAGCAAAATTGAATTCACTTTTTTCTCTTTCAAGAAGATTTGAAGCAGGCTACCCTTACTCCCTGCCAGATGGATTACTGTTCCATCCCACAGGGACCTGAACCAGACATGATTTGGAGTCGGAAAATTCCAGATTTCTTTTTCTTCTTCAAGATCAAGTAAATGAAGCCCATCCCCATTGCAGGCTATAAGCAGACAATTGTACTCCGGAATAAGGCATAATGCATAAACCGAACTTTGAACCCGTGCAAGCAATTTTCCCTTATCGGGCTCATTTACATTCCATTGCACAACCAATCCATCGGCGCCGGAAGAAATAAAATCTCCTGGCTTCGGTCCGGCAATCAACAAATAAATACTATTTTTGTGTCCGTAAAATTTGGCTTTTAATGGGCCTGATTCATGAAATTCTTGCACCTTTTTTTTTGTAAATTCCCAGATCAAAAAAAACCAAATGCAATTGTACTTAATATTTTCGGTAAAATAAAAATGAGCTGAATGAAAATTTATTAACCAAAAAAATAATCACCCATTTTAGAACTTAGAAAAAATTTAATTTATGAATTTAAATTTCATATACAATTATAACAAAAAAAATTATAACTATATTTTTATTTTAATTTTTTTTATTTACATAATTTATTATTATCAAATCATACAATACGGATTAAGCATTATTTTTCCAAATAATTTTGATTCATACAGAGACATAGGGGTAATAAAAAATTTTGTCTTCGGGAATTCCAAAAACGACCCCTCGTATCTAAATGAAAAAATGTGGTACAATCCTCTTTCCTATCACATAGTTTCCTATTTTTGTAAGTTATTAGGCACCGATATAAATATTAGTTATATATTAATAGGCATATTAATAAATGTATTAACCATAATATTTTTTAATATCTACATAAATCAGTATTCAAATCACTTTACCGCTCATTTTGCAACCTTATTCACATTTATTATTCTTCCCGGACTCGACCCTGCCGGAAACTCACCTTCTATAACATATTTTGGCTTTCCATTACACTATGGTCAGTTATTTTTTATATTGTATCTATTTGTTTTGAGAAAATATTCAGATAAAAAAAATTTACTATATGCTATTTTAGCAGGATTAATTAATGGAACTTTATTTTTAACACATTCAGCCCCTTTCATTATTGCCACATTAATTTTTATTGTAGTTAATTTTTATTTTTTAATAAATTCAAATTTAGATAAAAAATATTTTATTCGAAACTTATTGGTATTTGCAATTTTAAGTACATTAATTTCATTTTATTTTTTAAAGACTGTATTTATTGACTATAAATTTAAAATTTATGATGATAGACCTGCTAATTTTTGGCCTATTTATTTTTCCAATATCTACAATTTCTTGAAATGCAATTTATTTTTATACCCTTTATTCTTTCTACTTATCTTTTCTTTTATTCTTATTGACGACAAAAAAATCTTTAGAAAAAAAATAATAATTGAGATTTCAGTGATTTTTATTTCACTTTTTCTCATTTTTTACCTGTACATTAAAAGATATCTTTACGATTTTTTTGATTATAAACTACCAAATATTGTCCCAATACTACACTTTTACTTTTATTTAAAATTTGGCATAGGATTAATGATTGGTCATATTTTTGATAAATTTGTTTTCATTAAAGAAAAAATCATGGTATTGATTTTTTCTGTTTTTATTTTTTATTTTCCAATATTTAACCGAAAGGGTGATTTTAAAAACGAAATTTTTATATCAGAAGAAAAGTTAGAAGTACTTAAATTTATTGAAAAAGAAACAGAAATAAATGATGTAATTTTAACAGATCAAGAAAATGAAATTTTTCCCCTACTGGCCAGTGGACGAAAAACAATTATCGGAAATGCTTATTTTTCAAATCCGTATATCAATTTAGAAAAGAGAAGGATAATTGCACAAAATCTTTACAAGAATTTTTTAAATAATAATTTACCCAACAAAACTTCAGACAGTTTGCATTTAAAATATATTTTACTTAATAAAACCAATTTCAATTATCAATCTCTAAATTACAAACCTATATTTGAAAACAAACATGAAATCATGTTTAAATTACCTAACTAAATTTTCTATTCAACCAATAACATGCCCAAGCCAAAGGAACTATAATCACCATCCAAAGGAAATAATTGGCATGTGAAATCATCGGGCCCTGAAACATAAAATAATGCTGAATTGGGAACTCTTGAAAAATGTCATGGTTTACTTTAGAAGTGAAAATTTCATACCCGGGAGGGAAAGTGGCGAGGTGGCAGGGATACCAGAATTTGGAGAAAATGAGACATACCACACCAAGAATCAAAACATTTTTTCTATTCCAAAAGGTTGAATGCAAAGACTTTACCACAACAAGGGATAGCAGAGGAAGCAAAAAAACAGAATGACGGGCTTCGGGTTTCAAAGTGAAAATACAAACGCAAAGAGAAAGCAGCAGGGCAGCGACATCATTTTTGTTTTCTTTCAGGTATTGTGGCAAATTCAACATGAACAATAGCATGACAGGGCCATAAAACATAATATTGTCAAACACTCCAATCAAAGGTTTGAGTGTCACATAGATCAGGGGAGAGATTGTAAAGTTTCCGGTAAAACCTTTTGCAGGGAATTGGTTAAAAGAAGGCAGGAAGAGATAAATCAATATTTCAAAAATCAACACAAGAAGCAGGCTGCTGAAAACAGTTTTTGGCCTTATGACCAGGTGAAGGAGATTTTGAAACAACGACCGATGACCCTGAAGAATTTTGAAAATAACAAAAGAGGTGAGTGAAAGGGTAAGGGGAAAAAGGTAAATATGGATAGAATCGGGAAAGGTTAAGGTAGTAACCCGTCCCATCCCATAAACAACCCATGCAGTTACAAGAAAAAAAACACAAGTTCCGGCAAAAAATATGGTTTTCAGCCAGCGTTCAGGCACCATATTACCCTGAAATTCAGGTTTGGAGAAATGCATCAGGAAGATGATCTGCAGAATAAATCCACCGATGGGAAAGGTGAACAGCATCATGAGCGAAGCGGGAATGTACAACCAGAAACTGCGGATCAGATAAGCCCACAGGAGAAGTAAACTCAACAATAGGACCGTAGTATCGGTCATTACGGGGTTGAATATTTCATCCTTCAGAACATGGAAGTTAAAAAAAAGAAAGACAAAAAACATAGTGAGTTGCAGCCCTGAAAACCTGAGTTTTCTGCCAATCCGAAATGCAAGCCAAAAGGATATGGCATTGCAGATCAGGTTGTAAACTTGAAATGCCTTCACCGTATCATGGTAACTATGTGCCTGATAAATTCCTTTTTTTAGGAAGAAAACAATAGTTGCGGGTAACAATCTGAAAATATGGTAGTTGTCAGTGCGTGGAATAAGTTCGTTGGCAGGTTGGTAATACCATATGCCATCATAACCAAGGCCCTCAGCCAAAGGGATGTAAGGAAGCAGCCATGCTTGTAAGGAACCAATAGCAAGGCTCAGCGCCGCCACAATCCAAAAAAGATTCGGATATTTTTTTTGTTCAACCGAAGGGGTTACCGGATCCAGCAAGCTCATTTTGAGGGTGGATTTTGGGGGTTTCCGTTCAATAAAAATGGATACAGGAATTGCAACTAATTAAAATTAATCCGTTCTTTTTCAATGACATGTGGGCGTTTATGAACCTGCGTTTGAATGGAGCCAATGTACTCGCCCAATATACCAATGAAAAAGAGCTGAACTGATGCGAAAAAAAACAGTCCAATCACCAATGGCGCCTGCCCGGCATTAAACCAATCCCAGAAAATCAGTTTATAAACAAAATAAAAAAGTGCCACAGCCAAGCTAAGCAGGGATAAACCGAAACCAACAAAGGTGGCAAGTCGAAGCGGAACTTTGGAATGATTGGTAATCCCCAGTATGCCTACATCGTATAGCCTGTAAAAATTGGAAGTAGAAATCCCCCTTTTTCTGGTTGGCTGATGGTAGGGAATCTTGGCTATTTCATATCCAATATCAGACACAAGGCCTCGGAAATAGGGATAGGGATCATCGATTTTTCGAAGAATCTGTATTAAATCTTTGTCATATAGTCCAAATCCAGTATAGTTTTTAATAAGCTCAGTATCAGATAATTTATTAACCAAATTGTAGTATGAACTACGAATCAGAAACATTAGCCATGATTCTTCTGCTTCGGATTTAACCCCGATTACGACCTTAAAACCTTCCTCCCACTTTTGTAAAAAAGACTTCATCAGCTCAGGAGGGTCCTGCAGGTCGGCTACTATGAGAATAGAGGCGGCACCTTGGCTTTGCAATAGTGCATGGTATGGAGAGCGAATCCACCCAAAGTTTCTGACATTTACTATCAGCTTTACATTAGAATCCTGAAGGCAAATTTTTTTAATAATCTCAACCGTTGAATCTGTTGAAGCGTTATCTATAAAAATATGTTCATACTCATACTGAGGCAGTTCCAGAAAAACCTCTTTAACCCTGCTGTAAATCAATTCGGCATTGAGTTCTTCATTGTAGCATGGGGTAACAATGCTGATTAATTTTTTCTCTTTATCATCCATAGGGCTTTTCAACTATATCAAAAGGCCGGCGAGACTCCGTATGTATTCCTGACTGCCTGCCATAGAGATAAATTCATCCTTTATTCCAACCCGTTGGATATTAGGAAAGTTTGGTAATCTACCTTCCTGTACCAAATCGTTGGCAAGTTCGAGTATGCAAGACCCAAATCCTGCACTCAGTTGGTGTTCTTCCAGACAAATAATTTTTTCAAAGCGAAGGAAAAGAGGAAGCAAGCTTTCTGCTTTCAGGGGTTTGATGAATGGGAAACTAAACAAAGCCCAGCCTCTTTGTTTCAACTCAATTTCATCCAAGGCATACTTGAGGATAGAACCTGTTGAGAAAACTGCTGTTTGCTTCCCATCCAAAACCAGTACCGGACTTGCCGGATTGATTTCCGGTTCATCCTTGTGGATATTGGGTTCGCCGGCTTTTCCCAACCTAATGTACGCTGGTCCTTTTTGCCGGCACAAAATGCTGGTAATTTTCCTTGCCTCGATGGGGTCGCCCGGAGAAGCGATTGTGAGGTTGGGCAGGGTTCTGAGCATTCCGATATCCTCGGTCGCATGGTGTGAGGGCCCGAGAGAAGCATATGCATATCCTGCTCCTACTGCTACCACCGTAACATCCAGATTGTGATAGCACACATCATACCGTATTTGCTCCATACATCGGAGCGTAGGGAAGTTGGCAATAGAATAGGTAAAAACCTTGTAGCCCTCCATGGCAAGACCTGCCGCAATTCCGGTCATATTTTGCTCGGCTATGCCCACATTAATAAAACGCTCGGGGAATTCCCGGGCAAAAGGCTCTACTACTGAAAAACCAAGGTCCCCAACAAGAAGAAATATCTGGGTATTTTCCCTTGCTTCAATAATGAGTTGTTCGATAAAGGCTGTTCTCATGCTCCGATTTCAGTTTTTGCTTTCTCAAAATCTTCGGATGAGGGCGAACGGTAATGCCAGAGAAGTTGGTTCTCCATAAAAGATACGCCTTTTCCTTTTATTGTATGGGCAATGATGACAGAAGGCACCTCCCTGTTCAAGGTTGTTTTTGAAAGTGCATCCCTGATTTGGCCATGGTCATGACCATCTATCTCCAATACCTCCCAACCAAATGCTTCAAATTTGCTGTGGAGAGGTTCGAGTTTAAGAACTTCCTCAACAGTACCAAAACTCTGGATTTTGTTGTAATCAACAATTAATGTCAGATTCCCCAGCTGATGATGCGGAGCAAATAGGATGGCTTCCCAATTGGAGCCTTCATTCAATTCACCATCGCTAACCATGCAAATGGTTTTGAAATTTCGATTCTGCCTTTTTGCGGCAAGGGCTAAACCACACGAAACTCCCAAAGCATGCCCAAGGCTCCCTGTGGATAATTCGATTCCCGGAACTTTATGGCTGGTATGCGACAAAAGTCTGGATCCGTCTCTGGAATATGTCTCCAATTCTTCTATGGGGAAAAAACCGCGCAAAGCCAGAGTGGCATAAAGCCCTGTACAGGCATGTCCCTTGGACAGCAAAAAACGGTCTCTTTCCGGATCAGCAGCATTACGGGGGTCTATTTCAAGCCACCCGAGGTACAATACAGCGAGCATATCCGCCATGGAAAGTGCTCCACCAATGTGGGATGCTTTAGCCTTATACACCATCTCTACTGCAGTCTGCCTGATTTTTCGGGCGAATGAAAGGCTGTTTTCGATACTCATGATTTGCAAAATTGCTGAATCAGACTTTTATGTGCCTCTTTATGAAGAAAAAAGTAGTTGGTCTCTGATGTTTCCTCGGTAACCTTCGCAAACGATTTCAAATCTTCTCCATCAAGGCTATATACTTCATAACCAAGGTTTTTAAAAAAATCAATGATATCATTGGGATGATAATTGAATTTGGCAGTCCATTTTCTGAGCATTTCGGAAAACACAATGGGCTTGTCACGGTCAAGGGTTTCCTTTCCACCTTTAAAAACCAGAAGCTCAGCACCTTCAACATCGCATTTAATAAAATCTATTTTGGTTTTATCTCTTGCCCATTTATCCAAGGTACTTACCTGACAAGTTACAGACTCTACTGTTGATTTATCGGTCAGATTCTTCAGACTGGCATTAACAGACAAGGTAGGATCGTAGTAAAACTCAAAACTTCCCTCCTCTTCCGAGAAGCCGAACGGCAATGCAGAAACATTCCTTATTCCATTGATTTCCAAATTTTTAATCAAGTGATTGTAGGTTCGGGGAATGGGCTCAAATGAAAAAATCCGGGCATTTGGAAAGGCCAGAGCCATGTGAATAGCATACCAGCCATAGTTCCCTCCTATATCAAGAATTTTGAAGTCGGGAGAAATCAGTTTTTTTTGCATTTGAAGCTCCTCAGCTTCATATAAGCCAAAATTCAGGGTGTCGAATGGAGCAAGTCTTTTGTCATTCCGGGTACAAATAAATTTAACTCCGGAATCTCTGAAGGTCATGACTACATCACCGTCTACAATCTCAATTTTTGAAATATTGGTTTCTTTCAAAAATTCACTGTAGTCAAAAAGCAAGGCATGCTGTTCATACATTTGGTCTATGTAATTCCACTTGTCGATTTGCTTGCTCTGAAATTTGTTTTTGATATCCTGAAGGATCATAAATAACTGTTTATGGTTCGGTCAAAACCTTTTTCAATTGAGAATTCCGGATTCCAACCCAAAGCTTTTATTTTTGAAATGTCTGGCACTATCCGGGAAACAAGACTTTTAATATAGTGGTCTCCCATTGGCTCGAATCGATTGATTTTTAGGCCTTTGTGCGGATACAAAGACACAAGTTTTTCTGCAAGGCCGATGATGCTGCATTCCCCTAAATCATTTCCCACATTGTAAGCCTGACCCGGCTGCCCTTTCAGTAAAACACTGAAAAAAGCCAAAGTTGCATCTTCGATGTAACAAAAAGCCCTTACAGCAGAGCCATCACTGTTCATGGTAATATCCTGACCATTAACAATATTGGAAATAAAATCTGCATAAACCCTGCCATCGTCGAGTGCCATTCCGGGGCCATAGGTATGAAAGGGTCTTACAATGACAGCAGGAAGACCAAACTGATGCATCCAACTTACTGAAATGGTTTCACCCATTCTTTTCGATTCGGCATAGCAAGCCCTCACATTGGTGGGGTCTATACTGCCATATTCGGTTTCCTCAGCTGGCATTTTTTCTACAGGCAAGGCACCGTAAACCTCACTGGAACTGAAAAACATAAATCGTACTGCACCGCAGGCTGAGGCATTTTCGAGCAAATTCAGCGTCCCTGAAACATTGGCCCGGAGGGTTCCCACAGGGTCGATGCCATAGTATCTTGGGCTTGCCTGACTTGCGGCATGAATCACATAATCAAGCCTTTCTTCAATTCTGAAAGGTACGCTCACATCCTGCACCAGAAGGTTAAAATCAGGACGACCCAAATAATCTGCAAACCGTTTCTCCCCTCTTTCTTTGTTCCTGACCAGGGCAATTACTTTGCACCGGCTTCCCCGGGAATCGTTCAGAGCCAGAAGAGTATATACCATATAGGCCGGCAAAAATCCATTGGCCCCCGAAATCAAAATAGTTTTACCGAAAAAATCTTCCCATGGCAAATGTGCCGAAATGATCGAATGAATGTCTTCTGAAATAATGGGATTGGAGTGAAATTTCATCTCAATCGGTCAGAATTTCATGAAAAACCTTCACCATATAATCCACCATCTCATCGTTGATCATGGGCGTTACACCAATCCAGAAACTCTGATTCAGAACGATTTCTGTATTCGGCAATTCGCCAATTGTCCGGTATGAATAGTCCTTGAAGTAAGGCTGCTTTCTGAGGTCTCCCGCAAAAAGAAGTCTTGTGGCAATTTTATTGTCATTGAGTTTGTCGAGCAGCTCCTTCCGGGTGATTCCGGCATCTTTCTTCAATGTTATCAGATAGCCAAACCAGGATGGCTCGCTATTTGGTGTGGGCACCGGCAGGTGAAGCTTATGCTGAAGGTCTTTTAATCCTTCGGTTATCCGGGCATAATTTCTGCGGCGTGCTTCAATAAATCCATTCAGTTTGGGAAGTTGTGCCAAACCCAAAGCGGCCTGCATGTCGGTGATTTTCAGATTAAAACCCAGACGGCTGTAAATATACTTATGGTCGTAACCGTATGGCAAATCACCCAATTGCCACTCAAACCGCTTCTTGCAGGTATTGTCTTTCCCCGGCTCACAATAACAATCCCGGCCCCAGTCGCGGTAGCTTTCCATGATGGTTTTCAATTTCACATCGTTGGTAAAAACAGCACCTCCTTCACCCATGGTAATATGATGAGCAGGGTAAAAACTCAGGGTGCCGACATGGCCAAAAGTACCCACATGTTTGCCCTCGTAAGTGGCACCCAATGCATCGCAGCAATCTTCCATAAGCCAGAGATTGTGCTTGTCGCAAAAGGCTTTTACTGCGCCCAAATCAAACGGATTGCCAAGCGAATGGGCAATTACCACAGCCTTGGTTTTAGGGCTAAGAGCTTGTTCCAGAAACGAAACATCGATGTTGTGGGTATCTGCATCCACATCTACAAAAACGGGAATTGCCCCATAGGTAAGCAGTGGATTGATGGTGGTAGGGAATGAAGCGGCTACGGTAATTACCTCATCTCCATGCCGAATGGCCCGGTCACCTAATTCCGGTGCACAAAGTCCGGATATGGCCACAAGGTTGGCAGAAGACCCGGAATTAACAGTAAGGGCAAATTTTACCCCGATGTAGCGGGCCAACTCCCGCTCAAATTTGGAGTTGAAGCGACCCGTGGTAAACCATGCATCCAGAGCAGAATCTACAATATGCTGGAGTTCGGTGTGGTCGAAAACCTTTCCGCTGACCGGTACAAAATCTTTCCCTTCAGTCCAGGTTTTCTGTCCGTGGGTAAGATCGTAATATTCTTTTACCAGATGGTGAATCTCCTTCTTGATCTGGTCGGCTTTTACAAGCGCTTCTGTCATTTCTTTTTTTCTTTATTAAAGTGTGCAGTGTAGGCATTTATCTGGGCCACCCTGGCTTCGTACAGGTTTTTATTTCCCTCTATTTCAGCCATGTAGCCCTCAATGGTGAAATCTAAAGTCTGCTCAAAATTCAAAAGGGGCTGCCATTTCAGCAGGGTAACTGCTTTGGAAATGTCCAGTTTCAGCAAGTGGGCCTCATGTGGCTTTTCACCATTTTCCGGGTAGGATGTTTTAAGCTTCACTTTCTTTTTTAGCTGATCAAGCAAATCGGCAACCGAGTAATTGTTATTGTCGAGAGGGCCGAAATTCCAACCTCCGGAAAACCTCTGAGGATCTGCTAACAGCTTTTCAGCCAGCTTCATATAGCCATAAATCGGCTCCAACACAAATTGCCAGGGCCGGGTAGCCTGTGGATTTCGAACCGTTAAATCAGAGTGGCTTTCTACTGCCCTGAAAACATCCGGTATGATCCGGTCCGCGGCCCAATCGCCTCCACCGATTACATTTCCTGCCCGACCGGAAGCCATGGCTGGGCTACCTGGTTTCTGAAAAAATGAGTGCAGGTAGGAATTGAAGACCAATTCGGCACAGCCCTTGGATGCAGAATACGGGTCTTTTCCACCCATAGGGTCATTTTCTCTGTATCCCCAAACCCATTCTTTGTTGTCGTAGCACTTATCGCTTGTGATATTCAGCACCACTTTTACAGAAGGGGTAGCTTTTACACACTCGAATAAATGAACCGTACCCATTACATTGGTGGAGAAGGTTTCTACAGGATTTTCATAGGAGTAAAGAACCAATGGCTGGGCGGCCATATGGAAGACAATTTCAGGTTTTACCTTTTGAAAAAAGGTTTTCATTTTTTCTAAATCACGAATATCGCCGTCCTGATGGGTTATTTTTCCTGCAAGTCCGGTGGTAACAAAATTGTCGTTGTCGGTTTTTGGCGGGAGGGCATAACCATATACATCAGCACCCAGGCTTTTCAGCCAGATGCACAACCAGGAACCTTTGAACCCGGTATCTCCGGTTACAATAACCTTCCTGCCAGCAAACGCATTTCCAAACAAGTCCATATCACCAGATTTTCCAGTCGGCATTGCCTTTGTTCCAGATTTCGTTCAGGTCTTGTTTATCTTTCAGGGTATCCATCGGCCGCCAGAAACCATGGTGTTTGAAGCACATCAATTCCCCATCCTTGGCGAGGTTCATGAGTGGCTCTTGTTCCCATATGGTTGAATCTCCAAGTTGTATGTATTCAAATACTTCCGGCTGGCAAACAAA
>JBIKMV010000139.1:0-7722 GCA_044359055.1 Catalimonadaceae bacterium | reverse complement strand
TTTTCCTTTGCCGTTTGCCCCGATGAAGCCAATTTTCTGCCCCCGCTCTATTTTGAGGGAGGTATTTTTGAAGATGACCTTTTCGCCATAGGCTTTGCTCAGGTGGTCTATGGTCATCACATTACGACCCGATGGGGTGCTGAAGGTGAACTTGAAATTCACTTTGGCATTTTCATCTATCACATCATCAATCAGCTCGATTTTAGATAGGGCCTTTACCCGGCTTTGAACTTGTCTTGCCTTGGAAGCCTTGGCTTTGAATCGCTCAATAAATCGCTCAGTTTGCCTGATTTTGGCTTGCTGGTTTTCAAAAGCTCCTTTTTGGATTTCATTTCTTAAGGCCTTTTCCTCAAGGTAGAAAGAGTAATTTCCGGCATATACATTCAGCTTGGCATTGGCCACTTCTACGGTGGTTTCTATAGTATTATCAAGAAAATACCGGTCGTGACTTACAATAATACAGGCGCCTTCGTACCGCTCAAGATATTGCTCAATCCATTGAATAGAAGGAAGATCGAGGTGGTTGGTTGGCTCATCCAAAAGAAGCAAAGACGGGTTTTGCAAAAGCAGTTTGGCCAGCATCACCCGCATGCGCCACCCGCCCGAAAAAGAATTCAGAGGTTGCTGGAGTTCTGCGGTAGAAAATCCTAGTCCTTCCAGGATTTCTTCGGCCCTGGCCTGCAGGGTGAAGCCATCCAGCCGTTCATATTCTTCCTGCAGTTCTCCGTATTTTTCTACCAGTTCGTCCCGGTAGTTGGTTTCCATTTCGTGCAGCACTTTTTCCATTTCCTCGTGCACATCCAGTGCCCGCTGAAAAGCCTGCATCACCACATACAAAATGCTGTCATCGGTTTGGTAGGAAAGCAAATCCTGATTCAGGAAGCCGATGGTACAATCTTTGGCCATCGAAACCACTCCTCCATCGGGCTGATATTCACCGGTAATGATGCGGAGCAGGGTAGATTTGCCGGTGCCGTTGGCCCCGATGAGGCCTATTTTATCTCCCGGGTTGATGTGGAGATTGGCCTCTTCGTACATGGCTCTGGCGCCGAAGTGAAATGAAAGGTTGGTAATAGAAATCATATTTCGGGCCGCAAAAGTAGGCAATCCCTGCCATTTGACCGTTTAAGGAAACCCGGTTTCGGGGGAAGTTTTGCCTGCCGGTATTTTTTGAATTGGGAAAAGAAGCCGCCCCGGTAAAACATCAATCCCGCTTTTCTTACCTATCATTGCAATCTAAATTGAAATTTTTTATGCCCAACCGGCTGATAAACAGTACATCTCCATATCTTTTGCAGCATGCCGAAAACCCGGTAGACTGGTATCCCTGGGGTTCCGAAGCCCTGGAAAAAGCCCGGAAAGAAGACAAACCGATTCTTCTTTCGGTTGGATATTCGGCCTGTCACTGGTGTCATGTAATGGAAAAAGAATGTTTTGAAAATGAGACCGTTGCCGGTTTAATGAACGAACGCTTTGTCAATATCAAGGTAGATAGAGAAGAAAGGCCCGATATCGATCAGCTGTATATGGATGCCCTCCATTTGATGGGGCAGAGAGGCGGCTGGCCCATGCATGTTTTCCTCACACCCGATCAGCTGCCATTTTACGGTGGAACCTACTTCCCTGCCGAAAACTGGATGCGGCTATTGTATGCATTGTCAGGGGCTTATGCCACCCGTAGAGAAGAAATCAGGCAGACCGGCCTGGAATTGCAGCAGGGCTTACAGGTGAACGAAATCAGCCGCTATGCCAGCCTGCCGGGCGATAGGAGCTTGGTTGAAAACCCGGTAAAATTGCTGGAAAAAGTGGTGGCCGGCATAAAAGCAACTTTCGACCCCGATTGGGGCGGCTTCGGACAGGCACCTAAGTTTCCCATGCCCTGCGTGTACGATTTTCTGCTTTTCTATCATCACCTCAGTGAGGACAGTGAAGTTTTGGAAATGCTGACCCTTTCTCTGGGCAAAATGGCCTTCGGAGGGATTCACGACCAGCTTGCCGGGGGATTTGCCCGCTATTCGGTAGATGGGGAATGGAAGGTGCCGCATTTTGAAAAAATGCTCTACGACAATGCCCAATTGCTCAGTCTCTACAGCCATGCCTTTGGGGCTACGCTGGATATTCTGTACCGCGATGTGGCTCTGGACCTTGTTCGATTTGTGAAAAACGAACTCACTTCTCCGGAGGGTGCTTTTTACTCTGCCCTGGATGCCGACAGCGAAGGCGAAGAAGGAAAATACTATGTATGGACCCGACAGGAAATACTGGATATTCTGGGTGAGGCAGGTGAAGACTTCTGCAGCTTTTTCCGGATTTCCGAAAGCGGCAATTTTGAGGATGGAAAAAATGTTCTCTGGCGCACCCTTTCAGAAGAAGATTTTGCCCTGCTTACCGGAAACCGCTCCCACCCCGAAATGCATAAGTATGTGGTAGAGTGCAAGAGAAAACTGCTTTCTGCCCGAAGCAAAAGAGTAAAGCCGGGGCTGGACGACAAAGTCCTGACCAGTTGGAATGCGATGATGGTGAAAGGGCTTGCCGATGCTTACCGGGCTTTCGATGAGCCTGACATGCTCAGGATGGCGTATGAAAATGCCAGTTTCATCCGCGAAAACCTGATGGAGGAAAGCGGCAGACTTTTTCACACATGGAAGTCCGGGAAAGCATCTGTTGAAGGATTTCTGGAAGATTATGCTTTTACGATTGAAGCCTTTCTGGCCATGTATGAGTCCACCTTTCACGAAGACTGGTTGCACCAGGCAATAAAAATCGCTGATTATACCCTTGCTCATTTTTCTGATTCCGAAAGTAATCTGTTCTTCTTTACCTCCGCAGCCTCTGAAGATCAGCTGATAGCCAGGAAAAAAGAAATCATGGACAATGTAATTCCTTCATCCAATTCTGTATTGGCTATGGGTCTTCTCAGGCTGGGCGCTCTCTCTTCAGAAAGCCGCTTTTCCGAAGCAGCCTCAGGTATGATCCGGGAAGCAGAACCCTTACTTCTTTCAGAAGGGCGCTACATGTCCCATTGGCTGCAGGTTTGGATGATGGGAAAATTTCCATTGGTAGAGATTGCCTTTGTGGGGCGCAATGCCCTGAAATTCAAAAAGGAAGTCGATAAAATCTTTTTTCCCAATAAGGTGGTGGCCGGAACCACAAGCTCCAGCAGTCTTCCCCTTCTCCAGAACAGGAGCAGCGAAGGCTACGATACGCAGGTATTTGTTTGCCGGGACCGTGTTTGCCGATTGCCAGCCCACAACATTCCGGGAGCCCTGCGCCAGTTGAAATTGCTGAAACAGGAAATGATGCAGCCCTTTAAAGTTATTGAACATGGATAAATCTGGTTGGCGATGCATCACTGCGGTAATGTTTATCGCTATCCTTTGCGCTGTAATGGTTTCGGGAAAGGTTTTGGGGCAGCACCCGGATGCCCTGCTGGACCCGAAAGATATGCAGCATGATATGCGCTGGCTGAAAGAAAAAATGCTGGATTATCACCCGGCCTGCCTCGATCAGGATCGGCGCGATTCGGTGAGCAATGCCTTTGACCAGGCGGTATATGGCTCAGAGAAATTTATGCACGAGCTGGAGTTCCTGAAGCTATTGCGCAAAACCATCATTTCGCTTCGTTGCGGGCATACTACGGCCATTCCTTCTTCCGATTTTTACCAATATTACAAAAGGGCCCGGCCCAAACCGCTTTTCCCGCTTCAGGTCTATGCCAATGAAGATGACCTCGTGGTTCGGTTCAACGGCTCCAACGATTCCAGCATCGCCATTGGCGATAAACTTCTGAATATCAATCAGGAACTCTGCTCAGATATTTCGCGGGCCATCATGGAGTTTTTGCCCGGAGATGGATACCATACCTCATTTAAAAAATTTCATCTTTCCCTCAATTTCCCCACCTATTATCTGTTTCACAAAGGCCCATCCTATGCCTACGAGGCCGGCGTTCTGGATTCTGCAGGCAGATATTCCAGCCATGTTTTCAGCCTTCGTGGCACAGGGAAAGGCGTTTCAAAGCCCTTTCCAGAGCGCAGTGTGCGTATTTTGTTCTCCGACGATTTCAGGGCTTTGGGTGTGCTGAGCTCCAATCCAAGGGTGGCCTGGCTAAAGATTTATGGATTCGGAGGAAATACGGGATGGTACAAGAAAGCATTTCGCAGAATCAGAGAAATGGGAGTTCAGCACCTTATTCTCGACCTCAGGGGCAACCCGGGAGGTAATCTTTTCAATGCCAATACCTTGCTCACCTATCTCGTGTCTGATACTTTCTCTTTTTGTTTTGAACGGGGCCATAAAAAAATCCGACTCGATGGACGAAGCAATATGAATCTGGCCATGAAATGGACCATGAAGGTGTTTTCCTGGCTTCCCGGGCAGAGTAAAAAATTCCGGGCTTCCTGCGACAGAAAAGGCCGGCTGCTGGTAAACAGAGTACCTTTCAGACCGGCAAGAAAAAATCACTACGACGGCGGACTGGCCGTACTCATGGACGGGGGTACTTTTTCGGCATCCAGTCTGGTGGCAGCCAAACTACGGCAAAAGCAGCAAACCCGGCTGCTGGGCGACGAGAGTGGGGGAGGGGCCAACGGCAGCAATGCCATGCTGATGCCAACCCTGATACTTCCGCGCACCAAACTCAGGGTAACGCTTCCGCTATACCGCATCAGGCACGAAACCAACGGGCTTCCCGGGCGGGGCCTTATTCCGGACCTTTACCTGCTTCCCGATCTGGTAAAGAAGGCGAAGGGCCTCGATACCGAACTCGAGTATCTGGGCAGGAACCTGATTTGGTTTGAAAAGCAACCTCCGGGATAAGCGCGAAAACCCATCTATGGGCAATGCCCCTGGCCATTTGTGATGCAGAGACAAGGTCCGGGTAATGCCGTCATTTTTTCGGGCCGGAGAAAAAGCGACAATAAATAGCTATTTTTGCAGGCTTTTTTCTTATTTCAATCGGGATGTTAAAAATCGGAGCCATAGATCTGCCGGAGTTTCCTCTGCTTCTTGCACCCATGGAGGATGTGAGCGATCCTCCTTTTCGGGCTGTATGCAAGCAAAATGGCGCCGATCTGATGTACACAGAATTCATAAGCTCCGAGGGACTCATCCGCGATGCCGCCAAGAGTGTTCAGAAGCTGGATATCTTCGAATACGAAAGGCCCATCGGGATACAGCTTTTTGGTTCGGATATAGAATCGATGAGGAGATCGGCCGAAATAGCTACAACTGCCCAACCCGACCTGATAGACATCAACTACGGTTGTCCGGTGAAAAATGTGGCCTGTAAAGGAGCCGGAGCCGCATTGCTGCAGGATATTCCCAAAATGGTAAAAATGACCGAGGCCGTGGTCAATGCTACGCATCTTCCCGTAACGGTAAAAACACGCCTCGGCTGGGACGATTCGACCAAAAATGTGGAAGAAGTGGCCGAGCGCCTGCAAGACATTGGCATAAAAGCACTTACAATTCACGGTCGTACGCGGGTGCAGATGTACAAAGGCTCTGCCGATTGGACCCTTATAGGAAATATTAAAAACAACTCCCGCATTCAGATTCCCATATTTGGCAACGGCGACATTGACACTCCCGAAAAGGCTCTGGCGTACAAGAATGAATACGGCGTAGACGGCATCATGATAGGCCGTGCTGCTATCGGCTATCCCTGGTTTTTCAACGAGGTAAAACATTTTCTAGCCACCGGGACCCATCTGCCCCCTCCGTCCATGGCCGAGCGGATACGGGTTTGCCAAAAACATCTTGAGTTTTCTATCCGCTGGAAAGGCCCGATGCTGGGTATCATCGAAATGCGGCGGCATTACACCAACTATTTCAAACATATTCCCGACTTTAAGCCTTTTCGTTTGAAACTGGTTACAAGCGATTCATTTGAAGAGATTTCAGATACACTTTCGGAAATTGAATCCCGATTTAGCCGGGAAATGCAACCTGCTTAAAATCTGAAATTTGAACTACCGCTTACAGTCTGTTCTCCTTCTGGCCATTACCTCGGTAATCTGGGGAAGTTCGTTTATTCTGATCAAGCGGGGCCTCGAGGTTTTTGAGCCTCTGGAAGTCGCTACCCTCAGGGTTACCGTGGGTTGCCTGGTTTTTCTGCCCATTGCCATAGCCAACCTGAAAATCATCCGGAAGGGAGATGTGAAATTTATGGTGCTTTCTGGGTTGATGGGAAGTTTTTTTCCTTCCATTCTCTTTTCGGTGGCCGGGTCGGGCATGAGCAGCGCCCTTTCGGGAATGCTCAACGGCATTACGCCTCTTTTTACCTTCATCATCAGTGGTTTATTTTTTTCTTACACCTTCCACAAAAAGCAGATTTGGGGAATTTTAGTGGGATTTTTGGGTGCCATGATTCTGGCCTTCTCGAAAGGTAACGGTGCCATAGATCTCAATATTTTTGCTCTTCTTGTTGTTCTGGCAACGGTTCTGTATGCCATCAATGTGAATATTCTCAATCAGTTTTTGAATGGATATAAGCCATTGGCTCTTACGGCATTGTGCATTCTTTTTGCCGGTATTCCGGCTATGTGTATACTGTTTGGTCAGACCGGTTTTGTTCAAAAAATGATAACCCATCCCCAGGCGATAAAGGCATTCGGCTTTGTATTTTTGCTTGGGCTCATGGGAACTTCAGTTGCTATGGTTTTGTTCAACCGGCTCATTCAGATATCCGGCCCCGTTACAGCAAGCACGGTTACCTATCTGATGCCCGTTATTGCGCTTTTCTGGGGTTTTATGGACAACGAATCTCTGAATCTGTTCCATTTTTCAGGCCTTGCGGCCATATTGGGCGGTGTTTTTCTGGTAAATCAAAAAAAATAATTTTACCTGTCCTGCTATGTCAAGCCTTGTTAGTTTTGCAGACCCCGAAGAGAACCAATGGTCGTAGATATTTTTATACCCTGTTTTGTAGACCAGATTTATCCACAGGTCGGTTTCAATATGGTGAAGGTGCTGGAAAAGGTAGGATGCCAGGTTCATTACAACCCTGCACAGACCTGCTGCGGGCAACCTGCCTGCAATGCCGGCTATTTTCCTGAAGCCATGGAGGTGGCCGAAAAGTTTCTGGATGATTTTTCTTCCCCGGCCCGGTACATTGTTTCTCCCTCTGCCTCCTGCGTGGGTATGGTAAAAAACGGGTATGAAAGTTTTTTTTCCAAAAGTCTCAAATCAAATCAGTATCAGCAGATTAAGGGAAAAATTCATGAATTTTCGGATTTTCTGGTGAATGTATTGGGGATAGAAAAGATTGAAGGCTCCCGTTTGTTTGGCCGCGCCACCTATCACGACTCCTGTTCGGCTCTCCGCGAATGCGGCATCAGGGAAGAACCCCGGAAGTTGCTTCGGAATGTAGAAGGGCTGGAACTGGTGGAGATGGAAGAAACCGATCAATGCTGCGGTTTTGGTGGCACTTTTGCGGTAAAATTTGAGGCCATTTCGGTGGGCATGACCGAGCTGAAACTTGAGAAGGTCCTTGCCGTGGAGCCCGATTACATTGTTTCTACCGATTCCAGCTGTTTGCTTCAATATCAATCTGTTATGGAGAAGAAAGGTCAGGTCATCCGTACTCTGCACCTGGCAGATGTACTGGCTTCCGGCTGGTAGGCGGGCCTGATCTGAAACCAAGTGCTGCTACAACGCTGCCGCTTGCTTATCTGCCCCGGAAGATTTTTTTCTGAGGCAGGAGTAATCATACCGGAACAT
>JBIKMV010000138.1:0-7781 GCA_044359055.1 Catalimonadaceae bacterium | reverse complement strand
CGGAAAATGGGTGGACAGCAGCAGGAGCACCTGCAGGTTTTATTACACGGTCCGGATTGATTAACCCTTCAGTGGTAACATCTGATCAGACATTTACGCTAACCTACACAAGCAAGGTCCCCGGACCCAATGGTTGTTCCGAATCCAAAGACATTACTTTTATTGTGTATAAAAACCCGGATGCGGTCATTACTCCCGGCACAACTCCTGTAACCATCTGCGAGGGGACTTCCACCATATTCAGATCACAGGCCAATGCCGCCGGATTAAGCTATACATGGCTTCGCAACAATCAGCCAATCGGATTTGCCGATTCACTTGCGGCTACACTTCAAGGAGTTTATACCCTTGAGGTAAACAAAAATGGTTGCGCTTCCGGTCCATCCAATCAGATTTCCCTGTTAACCAATCCATCTCCGGTTATTGTAAATATCGGTCCTGATTCTACCATTTGTCAGGGGGATGGAGTGTTTCAGATTACGAATACAAGTGTTTCAGGTACCTTTACCACTTCAACTTGGCAATCTTTTGGTAGCACTCCTGCAGGATTTATTTCTGCCGGTGGCGTGGTAAATCCATCTTTAGGAACACCGGGAAACAACGATGTCCGCTTCATAGTTTCCAATGGAACCTGCGCTGATACGGCCAACCGGAAATTCTTTGTTTCCGAAAACATCAACTCTCCCATTTCGGTAATCGGTGATACCATCCTTTGTGCGAATGGCTCGGTAAGACTTGTAGCCACTGTGAGCGGACCGAGTTACGGATATGAATGGAGCCGGAATGGTCAGGCTATTATTGGCTCCAATAACGATACCCTGGTGGTTACTCAGGCTGGTACCTACAGAGTTCGGATTATTATCAATGGAAATGGGGTTTGTGCATTGCCTTCAAGCCGGATTGTTACAGTAATTGCCGCTGCTACTCCTGTAATTGCTTCACTTGGTTCAGATTCCACCATATGCCAGGGAGCTCCTGTCTTTGAGCTTTTAGACCCTTCTGTTTCCGGTCCTTTCACTACTTCCCAATGGCAGTCTTTAGGAAGTACCCCTGCCGGGTTTATTTCTCCGGGAGGAGTTGTGAATGCTGCTGCGGGGCTGGTGGGCAACAATCAGGTTCGGTTTATTGTATCCAATTTCTCCTGTGCAGATACTGCAGAAAGAACATTCGTTGTATCCGAAAATATCAATTCGCCCATTGTAATTCAAGGTGATACGATTCTCTGCCCTAACGACACCGTTCGGCTAACATCAGGTATTTCGGGTCCATCATATGGTTATGAGTGGCTTCGCAACGGTTTACCCATTGCCAACTCCAACAATGCTACACTCAAAGTATTCGAGGCCGGTACCTATCGGGTACGAATCATCATTAATGGAAATGGCACATGCGCTCTGCCTTCAACCCGAATAGTCACTGTTACGGTGGGTCAGGCTCCGGTTGTGCAAATTACAGGTGGAGATACTTTGAAAGTTTGCTATCCCGGCCCTGCGATTAATCTGGGTGATGTGCGGCCCTACAGTCCTGTGGATGCCATTTGGTCCGGCCCTTCTAATCTGGTTTCCTCCAATGGTGTTCTTTCTCCCGACAATATTCTGTCTGAAGGGATATATGATCTGATACTAAGCAAAACTATTGGAACCTGTGTAGCTCGGGATACTCTGCGAATCCGTGCTTTTTCCTACCCGAATCCTGTATTTGATGCTACAGCCAATGAGGTTTGTCAGGGCGGCACAGTCACTTACACATTTGCCAATCCAAATGCTTACAAAACCAAATGGTTTAGTAATGATATCTTAATCGCCGAAGATCAAGATTCTCTGACCACGGGATTGGCTGCCATTTATAAACTGACGGTGGAAAATGATTTGTGTAAATCCAGTGCTACCAGAACACTCGTGGTTAACCCCAATCCGGTGTTCACCATGCCTGCTCCTTTCGATACCTGTAAAAATACGGGTCTTGTTCAGCTAAAGGTGACCCAAAGTAATAGCACCGGTGTCTGGTCAGGCAATGGAATAACCGATTCCACTGGTGGAAACTGGAATTCAAATGACAACGCAGTTCCCTCTTCGGGTTTAGTAACCATTTATTACAAGGGTATATTGGGTGCCTGTATAAAAAGGGATTCTGTTAACATTGAGGTAAATCCGGTGCCACCTGCCGATATTGTTGTGGATAAGCCTGTGATTGAAATTTTTGGTCCCGCGGTAATGTCTGTACAAACTTTGCAGGGCTCTTCCATCATTTGGTCTCCGGCTTCCACGCTGAGTTCAAACTCAGGACCGGTGGTTTCTGCAAGGCCAGAGGAAACTACACGATATTTTGTTGATGTTACCTCAACAAAAGGTTGTAAAAACAAGGGAGAAACCTTGATTACCGTGGACCGCAATTTTGAGATTTTTGATGGCTTTTCGCCCAATAATGACGGGAACAATGACTTCTGGCAGATCAAGAACCTTGCGTTGTATCCGAATGCTGTCGTAAGGGTCTTCAACCGCTGGGGCAACCTCGTGTATGAATCTGAAAAAGGTTATCCAGACCCATGGGATGGAAAATACAAAGGCGATGAAGTACCGCCGGGAGCGTATTTCTACATCATTGATCTTGGCGGCGGACTGAAGCCTAAATCCGGATCATTAACCCTTGTAAGATAATGCGCCGTAATTTTAAGAATATGAAAAAGAACTTAATCATCCTGTTTTTCATTGGTTTTGGATGTCTGACGGCCCATGCTCAGCAACAAGCCCTTTTCAGTAACTACATGCTCAACGGATTTATCTACAATCCGGCTTTGGCAGGAATCGAAGACCATCTGGATGTGAGAACCAGCTTCAGAAAGCAATGGGTGAATATGCCCGGTCCCACTACCATGTATGCCTCTTTGAATGGTGCAATCAACCAAAAGGACCTGAATAAAGAAGAACTTGGTTCGCTGCCCATGCGTGGTGCCTCTACCATCAAGTTCAAAAATGTTGCACCCAAGAAAATCAGGCACGGCCTCGGAGGTTTCTTTCTGGCTGATAAGTTTGGTTCCATTGCAAGAAATCAGTTCAATGTGGGGTATGCCATACACCTTCCGCTGAATCAGAAATACTATCTGGCATTTGGAATGGGAATTGGTGGCAATTTGTTCAGGCTGGATAATGTTAATCTCCGGGATAAGGGTGATGATGCCTTCAATGGCAGCCAGAATCTGTCGGCCCTGCCAGACCTGCAATCCGGAATTTATTTGTATTCAGACCGTCTGCAAATCGGTTTCAGCAGTACCCAAATGGTTGCCAACAGCTTTTCATTTGCCAAACTGAACCGCAATCTGGCCTACAATAATTTATTCCGGCATTATTTCGGAACTTTATCTTATGCCATTCCTCTTGATCAGGATTTTGATATTTTGCCTGTGGGCATTGTTCGGTTCACCGATAATTCTCCATTGTCCTGGGAAGGTGGCGTAAAAATCAGATATCAGAATACCTTTTGGGCAGGTGGCAGTTACAGGCACAAGGCCGCATTTGTGGGAATGGTGGGTTTCAGTTTGTCCAACTGGATTGATTTGGCCTATGCTTTTGATTTTGCCACCAACGACATTCAGTTTTCAAGCAACGGAAGCCATGAGGTGGTTCTTGGTCTGAGATTGTATAATAAAAAGCCCAATTCTTCTTTAAAGGTATGGTAATGAATATTTTAAGTTTGGCAAATATGATTTCTGGTTCAGTGAAGAAAAACTGGGTTTTGGCTTTTTGTCTCGTTTCTGCAGGAGTTTTGGCTCAGCCGCCAAAGGAATTTCAGATTTATAAGCTCGATACTTCCATCAACAATACCTTTGAGGAGATTCAGCCCATTTTGACACGGGATGGACAGACCATGTATTTTGTGCGTTCGCTCAATCCAAAAAATGAGGGAGGCAAAGATTCGGGTCAGGATATCTGGATGACAAAAAAAACCGGTGATACCACCTGGTCGGCTCCGCAAAGTATTGGTATGCCGGTAAACAATAAGGAAAACAATGGAATCGTAGGTCTGAGCGCCGATGGTAAAACCATGCTCATTACCAATAAGTATCTGAAGAAGAAAATGGATCCGGGTATTTCTGTTACTACTTTGGGTGCCGATGGAAAATGGTCTTTACCTATTCCCTTGATTATTAAAGATTTCAAAATTCAGAAAGGGTATTTGGGTGGATACTGGTTGGCCAACGAAAAGGGTATCATTCTGACCATGAAATCCGAAGGATCGGTAGGAAGGGAAGACTTGTACATCTCCCTGAAGGAAGATGACGGCACATATTCCAAACCCGTGAATCTGGGAAATACCATCAATACCGTAGGCTTTGAGATATCTCCTTTTTATATGGAAGAAGATTCCATGCTCTATTTTGCCAGCAACAGCCACGAGGGCTCCGGTGATGCCGATATTTTCAGGTCCAAAAGGCTTGACAATTCATGGACCAAATGGACCAAACCCGAAAATCTTGGTCCTTTGTTTAACGGCGAAGGATTTGATGCGTATTTCTTTATAGACAAAGTGGATTCTACCATCTATTTTGCTAAAGAAAACCCGGATAACAACTACACAGACCTTTACTACACCCATTACAAAAATCTGAAAGAAGCTGTCAAGCGGCAGGATGAGAAAAAGAAAAAGGGTGACAATATAGTGCAGGCACCCGGAGGACCGGGAGTTTCGCCTGCTTCCATTGCAGCGCAGGAGGCCAAAGCCCAGGCAGAAGCCGAGCGTGAGCTGAATAAGAGGCAAAGAATTATTGTAAAAGAGTTTTCCAATGTCCTTTTTGATTTTGCCAAATACAATCTCAGAACAGAGGGAAAAGAGCGTCTCGACAAACTATTTGACTACATGATGGTGAACCCCACTTTTGGTGTGGAATTGATTGGTCATGCCGATAGTATTGATACCGAGCTTGTGAATCTTATACTTTCGGTAAAGCGTTCAGAAGAATGCAAGCAATACCTCATCAACAAAGGCATTTCGAAAAGGAGAATTCTGACACATGGTTTTGGAAAGCAGTTGCCAGTGTCCACCAATATCACAAACGAAGGCCGTCAGCTGAACCGTCGTTGCGAAATCAACATTCTTCCGGATAATAAGGCGCCCCTGAGACTCGAGTCAAAGCCCGAAAACATGGGCAATGAAACTGGGCCGGGCAAAGCCAAGCCTTCAGGGCAGAAGACCAAAAAGGCTTCTCCGAAAAAGAAGTAAACTTGCCGCAAGCGGTAGTTTATGATCTCATTGTAATTGGAGGCGGGGCTTCCGGATTTTTTGGCGGCATAAGTCTGCTTGAAAAGCAACCTCGGGCCCGTGTACTTCTGCTGGAGAAATCTGGTAAACTTCTTTCCAAGGTTAAAATTTCCGGAGGCGGACGCTGCAATGTCACCCACCATTGCTTCGATAGCGGGAGGTTGCTGACCTCTTACCCGAGAGGTAATCCCTGGCTTTCAGAAGTTTTTCACCGCTTTTCGGTTCAGGATACACTGAAATGGTTCAGTCAAGAGGGCGTTGAGATTGTTGCCGAAGCCGATGGCCGCATGTTTCCCAAAAGCCACGACAGTCAGTCTGTTGTGGATGCCCTTCTGAAGGCTTACAAACGAAAGGGCGGCGAGATACTGCTCAATCAAAAAGTTACGGGATTTATTAGAAAGGATGGAGTTTTCGAGGTTCAAATCGGTTCAGGTGAAGTGTATTGTGCCTGCCAACTTCTTATTGCGGTTGGTGGTAGTCCAGACCTTCGTGGCTTTGAATTTTTGAAAGCTACCGGGCACCGGATTGTTACGCCCGTTCCCTCGCTCTTTACTTTCAACACCATACCACATCCCTGGGCTTTGCTTCAGGGTTTGTCGGTATCCCATGCCAAAGTGAGCCTTTGTGAGGGGCCGTATTCATTTTCAGGACCTGTTCTGGTGACGCACTGGGGCTTCAGTGGCCCCGCAGTTTTGAAATTATCTGCATTTGCGGCAAGGTTTCTGGCTGAAAAAAACTATCAATACCAGTTTTATATAGATTTTTTGCCGCATTTCAGTGCGGATCAGGTCTTTGAACTCCTTCTGGAATTTCAGGTCAAAAATGGAAAGAAAAAGCCGCTTCAGTCGGTCGTTTTTGACCTTCCCCGGAGGCTTTGGGAACAATTTTGCAAGGAAGCAGACCTTGATGAGCATTTCAACTGGGCCGAGGTGGGAAGGAAAAAAATCAAGGCTTTGGCTGAATTGTTGAAAAACCGGATTTTCAGTGCTTCCGGAAAAACAACCTATAAAGAAGAGTTTGTTACCTCCGGTGGCATAGTCCTGGATGAGGTAAAACCGGCAACCTGCGAGTCTCTGATATGCCCCTCTCTGTTTTTTGCCGGAGAAATCCTGGATGTAGATGGCATTACTGGTGGATTTAATTTTCAGGCCGCATGGAGTACAGCTTTTGTTGCAGCATCTGAGATAAGCCGGCGCATGGCAAAAAATCCGGCATAGAAGTTTTCCGGATTATTGACAGTCAAAGCATATCCTGTTGACCGTCACAAACAGGAACATCACTCTTCTTTGGGCCAGACACGGTGGACTCCTTCTTCGTTTACCTGATAAATCGGGATGTATTGGTTTTCATGATTTTTTTCTGAAAACCTGTAATAGCCAAACAAAGGACCACTTGCTCCTTTTTCCGATTTCATGGCCTCAAAATTTCCCTGACTGGAATACCAGACACGACTCAGGGTGCAGGCGAGGTCGAAGCCCTTCCAGGCAATCCAGGTAGGAGGGGAGCCATATTTGGCCACATAGTTGCTCTGCCACTCCTTCCATTTCGAATCTGATTGAGGAAAGGGCAAATCTGGATTGAGGAAAAAAATCAGTTGTCGGGCATATTCATCAAAATCAGCCTGAGAACTCTCGAGCCAGTTGCCGGCAATCAGCACAGGATAGCGTGCCTTTGTCCAGCTATATGCACCTAAAAGCTGGGCTTTCACCATAGCCTCGCTGTTGGGAACAAACAGATGACTCGTGGAATCCAGTCCGGCTTCACCCAGAAACTTGGTCAGATTAGCTGCCGAATTTTTTCCTACTTTTTTGAAAAGACTAACTTCTCTGCCCATTTTCTTCATCAAGTCTTTGTAGGCTAAGGCTTTCAGAGAATCGTTTTTCTCTATACCGTAAATTATGCCCACTTTTTTCCCTAGAGAAAATCCTGAAATAAAATCGAAAGCCTCAGCTGCAATTTTTCGGGGGGAGGGTTGCAGATGCAGCGCATATCCGGAGTCTGATGGTATGGCGGGCATGGCAAGGGGATTGAGCAGCAATGTTTTGTTTTTCTTCATGGCCTTTTCCAGAATTTTAACAGCATTGCCCTTTACTGGCCCGATTGCCACATCCAATCCCTGAAAAGCATTTCCGGAAATCATCTTTTCCAGCTTTTTTTCATCGTTTTCATAATCAAAAATATGAAGGCGCAAAGCAGAGTCCTGGGCGGAGAGCATTTCTGTTGCCAGCAGAAAACCGCGGCAAAACTCAGCTGCCGATCCTTCTGTGCCCTTATCTTTGATTTTCTTCAGGTCCAGAGGAAGTATAAGCGCCACTTCAGGAGGACTTTTGGGCCCAGACGCAGGTATCTCTTCTTTTGACTGTAGATTTTGCACCACCCGGCTTGCCATACTGTTGCCCAACCCGGGGCCGGAAAGAAGGAAATTCAGGCTGTCTTTGGGAATGGATGGATAGCGGAGCGTCAGGAAGGAATGTAGCCTACCTTCGAAAGCAGGACCCGCTTTATCGAAAGCTGCCCATGCCTGC
>JBIKMV010000137.1:0-7891 GCA_044359055.1 Catalimonadaceae bacterium | reverse complement strand
TTCCACCGGAGAAAAAGACTCAATAACGAGCATTTTCAGTCGCCCGGGCGCTGGCTTCAGCCTGAATATCGTAGTGCGGGGGATTACCAGATAATCGCCTTGCCGGAATTCCAAAATGCCAAACTGCGAGTGCAGTTCTCCCGAGCCTTCATGGATAAAGAGGACTTCATCGGCCTCGCCGTTTTTGTAGTAATAGGGCATCTCAAATCCCTCGGTCACCTGAAGACTCAGTACCACATCCTGATTGCCGAGCAGGTGCAGCCTTCCTTCCAGAAAATCAGAACCAGTGTCCTGAATATGACTGGTTTTCAGATGGGTTTGCTTCAATCCATAGCTGGTCTCGAGATCACAGCGATAGGGAGTCACCTCCCCTACTTTTTTTACTTCGGTCGGGGCAAATACATGATAAAGATTGGAATATATGCCACTGAAGCCATAGGAGCTTACCAGTTCTTCTTTGTACAGCGATCCATCGGGCTGCCTGAACTGGGTATGTCTTTTGGGAGGAATTTGTCCCGATCTGGTGTAATATGGCATGGAATTATTTTGGACTTTGTTTCTGACTTTGAAGAAATAGTTTTTTTGATTTTCCGGCGTTTCGGAGTGCGGCCTGAAGCATTTTGTCTTCCCGGCTCATCACTCTGATGTATCCTTCCTCTCCAGCGAGAAGGCGGCAGATACCCGCTTTCAACAAAAGCGAAATATAACGGCTGCTTTCCGGTTTTTGTATGAGTGCAGGGACAAAGAGTTTCTTTTTCTGAAGAAAATCAACAAACTCAGGCCACACTTCGGCAGGCAAAGGGTAATCCTCCGGTTTTTCCTTCAGCTTTTTCAAAGACAGGCAGGCTTTGTATTTTTTTTCATAATTCAAAGCGAAATCATGCAGCAGATTTTCCTGCATTAGTTTGATAATAAATGGATTGGAACTCAGGGTATCGAGGGGCACAAAGACATCGGGAATGATTCCGCCGCCGCCTTTCACTTTGCGGCTTAGGGCAGTTTCATACAGGGTGGTGTCTTTGGTTCGGATACTGTCTTTAAAAAACATTTCCCCTGACTGAAGTCTGTGATTCAGGTCGAGGTCATATTGGGCCTGATCGATTTTATAGGGTTTCTGAATGTTCCTGCCACTCGGAGTGAAATACCGGGAGATGGTCAGTCGCAGTTCAGAACCGTCTTTCAGGGCTATGGGCATCTGGACCAGACCCTTCCCAAATGTCCTGCGGCCAACAATGAGCCCCCGGTCATTGTCCTGCATGGCTCCGGCAATAATTTCAGAAGCCGATGCCGACCCTTCATTGACAAGAATGAGCAGTGTGGCCTCTTCAAAAATTCCCCCCGGGGTGGAGTAGTATTTCTGATTGTACTTGTTTGCCTTTCCTGTGGTAAAAACGATCAGTTTGTTTTCTTCCAGAAATTCATCTGCCAGACGGGTGGCCCTGTCAAGGTAGCCTCCCGGATTGTCTCGAAGGTCCAGGATGATGGTCTCAGCACCTTCCTTTTTCAGTTTTTTAAGTGCGGCTTTGCATTCCACATAGGTATTTTCTGAAAACCGGCTCAACTTTAGATAACCCGTCCCGGGCTGAATTACAAATGCTGCATCTACAGATTGCGAAGGAATGGTGGCCCGTTTCATGGAAAAGCGCATGGTGTTTTTCTGCCCCGGTCTGAGAATATCTACCGAAACCAGAGAGCCTTTGGGGCCGCGGAGGCGGTTAAAAACCTCCCGGTTGCTTACCACCTCACCGGTAAAGGGAATGCCTTCTATTCCTACAATGCGGTCGCCCGGCATGATTCCTGCCAGATCCGAGGGACCACCCGAAAGAGGGGAAATCACCTGAACCGTGTCATGCACGATGAGAAACTCAATGCCAATCCCTTCAAAATCAGACTCTAGAGAAGCATTCGACAAATCAATATCCGATTGAGGGATATACACAGAATGGGGATCGAGTTTTTCTAACATTCGGTTTATGGCCATTTCGGTAACCTTGGTAGCATCCAGGCTATCCACATATTCATTTTCCAAAATCCCCATCACTTCCCTGAATTTGTTGATATTTGAAGCCAGTTCAAGTGTTTGGCCTGAATTGCCGAAAAGTGAAACTCCGATGAAAATCCCAAAAGCTACAGTAGCTCCCAAAAAAAAGGGGAGCAAATGGGCAAGCAGTCGTAGTTTTTTTTCTGTGCTCAATTCCGGTTAGGCCTCATTTTCAAACCTTCAGGGGTCCGGTGGTTGAAAAATTGCTGAAATTATGGTGCAATGCTGCTCAAGAATGGGGGAAATTCCAAAAATTGCGCCATGGATTGGAATCTGCAGGCCGAATTGCTGGTGATAGGACTTCTCTCCGGTGTCCTGGGCGGACTGCTGGGCATCGGAGGAGGCATTATTTTTGTGACCATTCTGCCGGCGGTTCTTCTGAAAATGGGCATTCCCGAATCTGAAATAGTTGAGTTTACTGTGGCCAATTCTTTGTTTGCCACCTTCTTTACCACCCTATCAGGAAATATCCGGGGCGCTTTCTATTACAAAACAGACTGGAGGCCCATCCTCTGGCTTTCGGGTGGCAGCATCGTGATTTCTATCCTGTTGCTTCATTTTTTTGTCAATACTCCCTATTACTCCCGAACCGCATTCAACGGACTTTTCCTCTGCGTGGTGGCCTACATGATGTATTTGCTCTACAAAAAGAGTAAAAATGATAAAATTCAGCCCCCGGAAGAGGAGAAAAAAAAGACCCCACCAATAAAAAAACTATTGCTTACGGGGCTTGCGGCCGGGGTCATTTCTCCGCTTACGGGTCTGGGAGGCGGCCTGATGATTGTACCGGTTTTGCATTCCCGGCTGGGATATTCCATGCGGCAGGCCAATTTCATTTCTCTTGGATGCATCGGCATAACGGCCTTTTTTTCCACCCTCTGGAATATGAGTGAAAGCACTCTGGTTCAGATAAGCCATTGGCAATCAGGATACATTGTGTTTCCTGTATGCCTGTATTTGGGTGCAGGAGGCGTCGTGGGCGCCTTTCTGGGGGTGGACCTGAACAGGAAAATTGCCCCGCCCCTCATCAGGGTGTTATTCGGTGTGACATTGTTGTTCATTTTTGTGCGCAAAATTCTGGAGCTTCTTTAGTGCCGTGTCAGAACCCATCCTTTTAAGCCTTGAGTCAAGCGGTAATTTTGGCTCGGTATGCCTGAGTCGTGGCGGAGCGTTGCTCTATGCTGCCACCTCATTTCTGGACCAAAGCCATGCGGCCATGATGGCACCGCTGGTGAAAGCAGGAATGGAAGCCGCCAATATTCGGGCTTCAGACATTGATGCAGTTGCCGTGGGCGCCGGTCCGGGCTCATACACCGGTTTGCGCATCGGGATTTCTCTGGCCAAAGGCTTTTGCTTTGCGCTTCAGATTCCCCTTATTTCAGTTGGCACTATGAACAATCTGGCCCATCAATCCTTTGCATACCATCAAGAAGCAGAAAAGGTTTTGTGTGTGCTGGATGCCCGGAGAAATGAAGTATATGCAGCCCTTTTTGGCAAGGGAGGGCGGATTCTGGTTCCGGTTCAGGCCCTTGTATTGGATGAAAGGGCCGACCATTTGTTTTCTGAAAATGATAAATTGATTCTTGCCGGCGACGGGGCAAAAAAAACAATCGAATTTTTCGGAAATCCCGAAAAATGGATGGCATCTCAAAATCTATACCCCGATGCCCGAACGGTGGCTGCCATTGCCCTTCAAAAATTCAAAAAAAATGAGTTTGAAGATCTGGCCCTGTTTGAACCTGAATATATAAAGCCGGTATATTTCTCCCAACCCGAAAAATGAAAAGTGAAATACTGGTCCTCGGTCTGGGTAGCAATGTGGGCGACAGGGATTTTTATCTTAGGGAAGCAATCAAATCTCTGGAAGGAATTTTCGGAGGCTCTATTGCCCGGAGCCCTGTATATGAAACGGAGCCCTGGGGCGTACAACATTCCAATCCTTATCTCAATCAGGTACTTGTCTTTGCCACAGATGCGGAGCCAGAAAAAATTCTGAAATTCACCCGAGATATTGAAAGAAATCTGGGCAGGGAACAAAAGGGAGACCTGAGTCCCAGAACCCTGGATGTGGATATTTTGTACCTCGGCCACCGGATTGTGGAAAGCGAGACCCTCAGCATTCCTCATCCCAGTCTCCAGAAAAGGAGATTTGTATTGCAACCACTTGAGGATGTGCTGCCGGATTTTATCCATCCTCTTTTGTTTCGGTCGCAGAAGGAACTGAACAGGCATCCCGACCTGGAAGCTCAGGGCCTGAAAAAAAGATGAAAGAGTAAGATCAATTCGGGGAAAAGGCCCGCGGTTTTCTCCTTTTTCGAAAAAAACACCAAAACCTTTGGGCCGTAGGGTTTTGCTTTTCAAATTGCTGCCCGAAAGAAAATACTTTCCATAATGGCCTTTGAATCCGGTACAGAACCCACCCCCGAAGAAATCATGCTGCTGGAATCGGCCGTTGAACGAAAGGATGCAGATTTTATCTTGGAGCAGATAGCAGAACTCCATCCCGCCGACATAACCGGACTGCTCTACAACTTCGAAAGCCCTGCCTGCAAGTACATCATCTCCCTTTTGCCCTATGAAACAGGGGCTGGAATCATCACCAATCTGGACTCCGATACCAGGAAAAAATTCCTTAAGGTGTACGATTCTGCTGAATTTGTGGAATTTATCCCCAGCATGGACTCCGATGATGCTGTGGATATCCTCACCGAAATGCCGGTTAGATTCCGGGAAGAGGTAATTGCCCGCATGACAGACCGCGAAATGGCCAACCACATTGTGGAGCTGCTCCGGTACGACGAAGATTGTGCCGGAGGGCTCATGGCCAAAGAGCTTATGAAGGCTAATGTCAACTGGACCATCACCCGAACCATTGAAGAAATCCGCAGACAGGCCGAAAATGTTGAAAAAATCTACTCGGTTTATGTGGTGGATGATGATGATATTTTGCTGGGCAGGGTATCTCTGAAAAAAATCATACTGGCCAAAGGGAATACCCTTATCCGGGATATTTATGAGGAAGAAATTGTATTTATCGAAAGCTACCGGAATCAGTATGAGGTGGCCGAAATCATGCAGCGCTACGACCTGGAATCGGTTCCGGTGGTAAATTTTCAGGGCAAATTGCTGGGCCGCATCACCATAGACGATGTGGTGGATGTCATTACCGAACAAAAGGAAGAGGAAATCAACCTCATGTCGGGTATATCTGAAACTGTAGAATCGGACGAATCCATATGGCTGGCAGCAAAATCCCGCCTTCCCTGGCTCCTGATCGGAATGGCAGGCGGCCTCATCGGGGCACGGTTTGCCGGACTTTTTGAGTGGCAGATAAAACTGGTACCGGCCATGGCTTTCTTCATTCCCCTCATCACGGCTACAGGGGGTAATGTAGGCATACAAAGCAGTACGGTCATGGTTCAAAGCCTTGGCAGTAAAAATATCAACGGGCCGGGGTTTTTCAGGAAACTGGGCAAAACACTTTTGGTGGCCCTTGTCAATGCATCTGTCATCTGCCTTGCCGTGCTGGGATTCTCCTTTCTTCTGGGAGATCCCATGCAACTGGCTGCCACGGTTTCTGTGGCCATTTTTTCGGTTGTCATTCTGGCTTCGCTTTCAGGTACCATTACCCCGTTTGTTTTGAGCCGCTTTGGAATCAATCCCGCTTTGGCGAGTGGTCCTTTTATCACCACAGCCAACGACCTGCTCGGACTTGCGGTTTACTTTGGCGTAGCCTGGCTCATGCTGTAGCTGGTCCGGGAAAATCAAGCCGGCCTCCCTCCCCGGGGACCGGTTTAAAACAACCCGGTTTAGAAATCAAACAAAACCTCCGTACAGGCCAAAAACAGATTTACTGTACCGGAAAATAAATATTTCGGGGTATTCAGGCCTTTTGGTTGTTGAATTTTAGGTTTATTTGAAGCCTGATACACCATGAAAGAAGCATTTATTACCGAAGGCGTTCGCTCACCTGTTGCCAGTTTTGGCGGGGGACTTTCCGGCATACGGGCCGATGATCTTGCTGCCCATTCTATCCGTTCATTAATGAAACGCCTGCCGCAGCTGGAGGCAAACGCAATTGATGATGTCATCCTCGGCTGTGCCAATCAGGCGGGAGAAGACAACCGCAATGTTGCCCGGATGGCATTGCTGCTGGCAGGATTGCCTGTGGGGGTACCGGGAGAAACCGTGAACAGGCTTTGTGCATCAGGGCTTTCGGCGGTTGTGCATGCGGCAAGGGCCATTGAGGTGGGCGAAGCCGGCCTTGTGATTGCAGGCGGAGTAGAACATATGACCCGGTCGCCATGGGTAATCTCCAAAACGAGTACCGCTTTCGGCAGGGATGCTGAAATGTTTGACACCAGTTTTGGCTGGCGCTTCGTAAACAAAAAACTGAAAGATCTCTACGGCACCGACGCCATGGGCGAAACAGCTGAAAATCTGGCAGATATGTATAAAATATCCCGGGAAGACCAGGACCTGTTTGCCTTTCTTTCACAGAAAAAAGCAGCCCAAGCCCGTACTTCAGGCAGGCTTGCTATGGAAATAGAGCCGGTTCTGATTCCTCAGAAAAAAGGAGAACCTGTTGCCTTTGAATGGGATGAATTTATAAAACCTGAGACCAGTCCAGAAATTCTTTCGCGACTGCGGCCTGCATTCCGGCCTACAGGCGGAACGGTAACCGCCGGCAATGCCTCGGGCCTGAACGATGGCTCGGCTGCCATGCTGCTGGCTTCCGAAAAGGCCTGTTCATACTGGAATCTGAAGCCTAAAGCCCGGATTATCAGTTCGGCTGTGGCAGGAACCGAACCCCGGATTATGGGCATAGGACCGGTTGAAGCCAGTAAAAAAGCCATGGCCCGGGCCGGAATCGGTCCTGATGATCTGGATATTATAGAAATCAATGAAGCCTTTGCTGCACAAGTTTTGGCCTGCCTCAGAAATATGGGCATTGCCGACGACGATCCGAGGGTAAATGTGAACGGAGGAGCCATCGCCCTCGGGCATCCCTTGGGGATGAGCGGGGCAAGAATTGCTTACTCGGCAGCACTGGAACTGGATTTGCGACAGAAAAAATACGCCCTGGTTACCATGTGTATCGGTGTCGGCCAGGGCTATGCAGCCATTCTTGAGAGGGTATAAAAAAAGAGCTGTGAAACAGATTCGCAGCTCTTTTCTATTCTTTAACTATTTGGCGGATTACTCAGCCGATACAGTAAATTTCACTTTGTGCGACACTTCTTTGTGCAGTGTCAATGTGGCCTCGTAATCGCCAAGGTTTTTCACATCGGAAGGCAGGCTGATTTTCTTCCTGTCCACCTCAAAACCTTTGGCTTTGAGGGCATCAGAAATCTGAAGCGTGGTAACCGCACCAAAAATTCGGCCTGTTTCGCCGGCTTTGGCTTTGATTTCCAGCACCATATCACCAATGGAATCCGCCAGATTTCTGGCATCCATCAGGCGCTTCTCAGCTTTGTGCGCCGCCTGCTTCAGGTTTTCCTGCAATACCTTTATACTTGAGGGAGTGGCCAGAATGGCGTATCCCTGCGGAATGAGGTAGTTGCGGCCATAGCCAGGCTTCACTTTCACCACATCGTTTTTGAATCCCAGATTTTTTACATCTTCTTTTAAGATCAATTCCATTTGTTATCCGAATTAAAAGGGTGAAAAATTATTTTAAACCGTCGGCTACATAAGGCAGGATGGCCAGATGACGGGCTTTTTTTACAGCCTGAGCCAGTTTCTTCTGGTATTTCAGACTGTTTCCTGTAAGCCTTCTGGGTAAAATTTTACCCTGCTCATTTAAAAATTTCAGTAAAAAGTCAGGATTCTTGTAATCAATATACTTGA
>JBIKMV010000136.1:0-7902 GCA_044359055.1 Catalimonadaceae bacterium | reverse complement strand
GCTAACAACCGCCGTATCGGCTCCGAAAGTTGTAATAGTGGCCAAAGTACAGGCTGCAAACCGGGGAGCACTATCAAAACTGTCTATTCTGGAGTAGGAAACACCTTTGAAATTGGTGGCGACAAAGCGGTAGTAGTACTTGGTGCGCTGTTTCAGACGGGTAATGCGGGCAAGCGATGTGGTGGTACGCATATTCATGGTATCCAGATATTGGGCATCAGATATTCCCTTCTGCAAAAGACTGAGGGTGTCGTTGTAGATGAATCCGATTTTGGTTTCCAGGTTACCCGAGGTAACAAGGCGGCCTTTTACCACAGCAAAAGTGAGGCTGGTGGTGCCCGTTCCAATGGCGCCAACACTGGAAAGACCTTCGTTTTCCAAAACGGCCATTTGCTGCGGCAATGTATCCTTTTCTGTTTTGCAGGAAGCAAATCCCGCAATTCCCAGCACAATAATAATTATCAGGTTTTTCATTTCTGTTTTGGTTTAATAGCCGGGATTTTGTTTCAGGTTGGAATTGATGAGCAAATCGGTGGCCGGAATGGGATACAGGTTGAAATTGGGCGAAACCGGTTTGCCGGTAGCACTTCCTCCCTTGAATTGCCACAAAAATCTGGGGTCGCCGGATGTAAATCCACCGAACCTAACCAGATCTGTACGGCGGTGACCTTCCCAGTATAACTCACGGCCTCTTTCATCGAGTATAAAATCGAGTGTCAGGTCTGCAGCGGTGATGTTGCCATCGGTATTTCCATACGCCCTTTCCCTGAGGTCATTGATGTACTTGAGTGCCGTGGCGGCATCTCCACCGGAACCACCTCTGAGCACCGCTTCTGCATAAATAAGATGCATCTCAGCAAGACGAAACAGCGGAAAATCGGCATCAGAATACTGTTTGGTATCATTCAGAGTACCATCTGAATTGATATTTTTGAATTTGTTGCAGCGGTAGCCCCCTCCTTTGGAGTCCAGCACCCGGGTGATGTTGAGGGTGGTATTGTCGCGGGTAAACATGGCCCTTCTGTCTTTTTTGGCACCAAATCCGGTATCGGGGAAAAGGAGCGGAAGATTGGCCCTTATCCGGATACATTCCCAGCCTTCATTCAATCCATTGGGCATCATTTTGGAAGCAGCATCGTCAAAGGTTCCGGCCTTAATGAGATAGGTAGTACCGCCAAACCCCTGCGATTTATATGCATCATAAGGCACAGCAAAAATCACCTCCGGATTGTTTTTGTCATTATCGGCCAAAAACAGGTGGGAATAGGCAGTATGCAACTTGTATCCGGCATCGAACAATTTCTTACAATAGGTAATGGCCTCTGTAAATTTTGGATTTCCGGTGTACACCTCAGCATTCAGATACATCCTTGCCATAAGGGCCCAGGCTGCCGCCCTGTCTACCCTGCCAAATTCATTGGTCCGGGGGGCTGCCATGCTGCCTTCCAGTTCCAATAGTTCTTTTTCGACAAAGTTAAATATTTCAGACCGGCTTCCTTGCCTTGGCAATTCCCGGGATACGGCCACAGTAAAAGGAACATTGCCAAACAAATCCACAAGGACCCAATACTGGAAAGCCCTTAAAAACCGTGCTTCTGACCGAAATTGACGGATTCTCTCGGCATCGGCACCGCCAATACCCCTCTGACTGAGCTTGCTGTCAGAGGATTGCTCGATGAAGTCGTTGCACAATACAATCTGAAAATAGCTCCTTCTGTACAATTGCTGAGAGAGTCCGTTGGTAGAACTCCAGGTCATGGTATTGATATCGGCAATTCCGCCGGCATCGTTCCATGACCATACGGCCTCCTCGGTGGGCAGGGTCTGAAGATTCCAGAATCCCCTTACGAAATCAGAAAATCCCTCGTCACCGTTCACATCGCCGGAACCGGCAGGGCCACTGTTTCCGGTCAGGGTCATGGCACCGTACACCTTGGCCATTACCTGTTCGTAACCTGCCGCAGTACTGTAGATTTTTTCTGAAGTCAGGTCATTTGTAGGTACCAGATCCAGTTGTTTCTGGCAGCCAAAGATTCCTGCAAGTACAGGAAGAATTAAAAAAAGTAATTTGGAAAAATTAGATGTTTTCATGGTTTCCAATCGATTATAGTGAAAGTGTAAGTCCCAATACAAAGATTCTAGGTCTTGGATAAAAGTTGTTGTCGATACCGGAACCAAGTTCCGGATCAATGCCTTTGTATTTGGTAAGCACAAAGGCGTTCTGAACCGTACCGTTCAGGGTAATGCTGGCTTTGGATTTGAGAATATTATCGAAAGTGTATCCGATGTTGATGTTGTCCATTCTCAGGAAAGAAGCATTGGTTACAAAATAGTCAGAAACAAGGCGCTTGTCGTTGTTGCCCAGGGGCGAATTTCCGGTAAAGCGGGTTTCAAGATAATTCACCGAACTGTTTGACAAAGATTCCTGCTGATTCAAAACCGATAACAGGGTACCATTGTTTGAGTACACATTGTTGTACACATAGTTGCCATAATTGGCCCGCATGGTAAAGCCGAGGAAAAACCTTTTGTAGGATACATTGCCACTGAGTCCGAAGAAGCTGAGTGGAGCGGCCTGACGATAGCGGTAGCGGTCGGCTTCTGTAATCTTTCCATCGTTGTTGATGTCATAAAACAAGCCTTCAATCGGGTTGCCCTTTTCATCCAAAACCTGTTTGTAAACAAAAAAGGAATTTTGAGGATATCCTACGGTGTGAACCTGAATGGTATTGCCTATACCACCTGTAATGCCGCCTGTGAGAATACCGGGGTAATCGGGGTCTTCGGCTGCATTCAGTTTGGTAATTTTACTACGGATAAAAGTGGCATTGGCACCCAGGTCAATCTGCCAATCCTCGTTGCGGAAGGGGATGGTATTGAGCGACAATTCAATACCTTTGTTTTCCATCGTTCCGATGTTGGTAATCACGCTGACACCAAAATTGGAGCCTGCCGCGGTGGGCACATCATTCAGCAGATCGGAGGTGTTTTTCTGGAATACATCCACACTACCGGTAATCCTGTCTTCCCAAAGCCCGAAATCAAGTCCGGCATTGTAGGTGGTGGTAGATTCCCATTTCCTGGTGGGATCATAGGCCCCGGGTCTTGCCATGTTGATAAATCGGTCGCCAAAAGGATACATGGCCGTATTGCTGGAGATGGAGTAATACGACTGATAAGAGTAGTTGGCTCCGATATCCTGCTGTCCGGTAACCCCCCAGGAGAACCGGAATTTCAGGTTGGTAAGCACCTTCTGATTGGAAAAGAATTTCTCGTCGCTGATGCGGTAAGAGACCGCAGCACCGGGGAAAAGGCCCCATCTGTTATCAGGAGCAAAGCGGGAAGAACCATCCTGACGGAGAGAAGCAGTCAGGGCCCATTTTCCTTTGAATACATAATTTACCCTGCCATAGAAAGAGATAAGTCTGTTCTGGGGAATATCGAAATCAAATACCGGAGCCTTGAAATTGGCCATGGTATCGCCCCTGAAATTCAACCTCCTGTAGAAATAATTTTTCTCCCTGAAATCCTGAAATGAGGTTCCACCCATCACCTCCAAACTGCTGGAAATCTCCGGCAGATCTTTTACATAATTAAGGAAAAACTCACCGAGCAGATTTCTTTTTTCCTGCTTGTACCGTGACTTTTCTCCCTTGTTGAGGTAATCGGATGCTGCGCTGTCGGGTACCGATACATTGCCACTGCCATAAGCACCATCGAAACCCATATTGAGGGTTGCCTTCAATCCGGGTACGAAGGGCAGATTGTATTCCAGATTAAGATTGGAAATCCCCCTGAGCACCTCACTTTTATTGGTTCTCTGCATAAGGAGCCCCAAGGGATTCCGGCCCGCCTGGGTATTGGGGTTGCCTAATCCATCCACCCATTCAAAATAATTTCCAAACCGGCCTGAAGGAGATTCCTGCCGTACCGGTTGGGTAGGATCGAATGAAATGGCTGAACCGATGGCCCCTTCATTGGGGAAATTGTGGGACGAACGGGATAATTTCTGGCTGAAGTTGATTTTCAACGCTCCATCAAAAAGGGAAGGATTGAAATTGAGAGACAGGTTTTGTCTTTCCATTTTATCTGTTTTCAGAATACCCTCGGAATAAAATCCACCGAGAGAAACCCGCAGCGGGAGATTGCCGCCGAGAGAAGTAGAGTAGCTCAGGTTGTTGTCGGTAGATCTGGCAAGCTGAAAAATCTGGTTTTGCCAGTTTGTGTTGGATTTGCCGAGCAAGGCTTTTTGGGCATCGCTACCGCCTTGGGTAACCACATCACGGAACTGATCTGCCGATAACACATCCACTTGCCTGTCGATAACAGAAATGGAATTCTGGCTGGTATAGGAGATTTGGTCTTTCTGGCCTTTTGCCCCTTTTTTGGTGGTGATGATGATTACCCCATTGGAAGCTCTGGAACCATAAATCGAGGAAGCAGCAGCATCTTTTAGAACCGTAAAGGTCTCAATATCATTGGGGTTAATCAAACTGAGGGGATTTCTCGCCCCTGCAATTCCTCCATTATCCAGAGGAACCCCATCCAAAACAATGAGGGGATCATTTGACGCATTGAGGGAGGCACCTCCCCGGATTCTTATGGTACTTCCCGCACCGGGAGAGCCGCTGTTGTTGGTTATTTGTACACCGGGAGCCTTACCTGCAATCAACTGCTCGGGAGTGGCCATCACACCTCTCTGAAAATCGCGGGTAGAAATGGTGGAAATGGAGCCCGTAAGGTCCTTTTTTGCCATGGTTCCATAGCCAATCACAACCGCCTCCTTCAGACTTTTGGCTTCTTCTTCCATTACGATTTCCATCGAACCGGCACCGGTAACTTTTCTGGTTTGGGTTGCATAACCCAGAAATTTGAAGGTAAGCTCGTCGCCCACTTCGGCAGCAATGCGGAAGGCCCCGTTTACATCGGTAACCGTACCTTTGCCTTTTTTGGCCAGGATAACATTCACACCTGGCAGATTGCTTCCGTCTTTGGCATCGGATACCCGGCCGGTTACTTCAACATCCTGTGCCCATAACTGTACCGAAAAGCCAATACAAATGAAGAACAGGACCAATTGCCTTGTTAAAACTTTTTTCATAAAACAGGTAAGAGATTTATTGTAAGGTGAAACAACAACAAAGAACACGCGGGTGCGTAATGGAGCTTTGGTCAATCATGGCAAAAAATGTGTTAAATTTTGATTAAATAAAGGTGAAGAGTGCAAATAAGAATGGAAATTGGAATTTGAGCAAACCTGTAACCCCAGTATTGCTGAGACTTTTTTTTACTCTATTGATTTTCAATTATTTAAAAGTGCGAAGGCAGAGAAAAAAACTTGCCCGGCTCTGCGATTTTCCTGCATTTTGAAGGGCTTTCCGGACTATGCGGGCCGGCGTAAGGACCGGGGAGATGCAATGCCACAGGATTGAAGATGTTGCTGCCCCTGGATGGGTGACTCTGGATATAAAAGGCACAAAAATCATGCGCCTGATTCCGGGGTTCTTCGCCCGGCCGCCAATGGATGATAGAAAAAAGACGGGGATGTTGTCTTTCGGCTCTTTACCTTAGCGCAGGATTGGCTTAAGATTTTCCTGCCTTCGCTTGAAAAATGCCATCCAATTATGGTTTCATTTGAGCCGGATATGCATCAGCCCGATTCCATTTCTTCACCATCAAACAGGATGCAGCCTGCCCCCTCTCCCATGGCGCCCGAAATGAACCTGAAATACGATTACATTTTTTGCGGCAATGGTGCCTCCGCATCGCTGCTTCTGATGGCCATGAGCCGGAACAATTTGCTCCGGGGAGCGAGGGTTCTGCTGATTGACCCGGAAAGCAAGGCAGCCAGAGATAAAACCTTCTGCTTCTGGTCGCACAGGGAAGAAACCATAAGCCTGGAACTGGCAGACATAATTTCCCATTTCTGGGAAAAAGTTGAGTTGCCCGACCGGTCACTGATAAGCCTCTCACCGCTTCGCTACAACCATGTTTCCAGCCTCGATCTTTACCGGGAAGCGGCCCGGCTCGCTGAGGTATCGGGCTTCGAAAAGCTGACCGCAAAAGTGGAGTACATTGACCACGATGCGCTGGGGCCGTTTGTGCAGGTGAATGAGGTCAAAATCAGGGGCCTCAGAATTTTCGATTCCCGGCCACCATCGTACAAAACCGGTCAGGCTTCAGGGCATCATCTCTTCCAGAGTTTTGTGGGATGGATGATTGATACAGAAAAAAACATACCACAGGAAGATGCCTTCCGGTTTATGGATTTTGATGTTGAGCAGCAGGGTTTTACCCAGTTTGTATATGTACTTCCATTCTCAAAAACATCGGCTCTTGTAGAAGTAACCCGCTTCGGTACGGAGATGATCGGCGAAGCTGAGGCCGGAAAGATTTTACGGAATTATATTGAAAAAGAATTCGGGGCATTTGATGTTTCGCATGTGGAAACAGGCTGCATTCCCATGAGCAACTGCAAGATAGAGCATGATGGCAAGCCGGGAGTTACGGTTCTTGGCGCAAGAAACTACCTGATAAAACCGAGCACAGGATATGCTTTCAAAAACATGTTTCATCATGCCCGTGAAATCTCCCTGTCTATACTGGAAGGCAGGAAAACAGAAGCCTTCAACCGCTCCCACGAACAGGCCTTTGGAGGTCGGTTTTCATTTTATGACGACCTGCTGCTGGACATTCTCGAAAAAAGACCGGCTCAGGGAAAATACATCTTCAGCACCCTGCTGAAAAAGGTTGAAATTCCCTTGCTGCTGAAATTTCTTGACGAAAAAACCGGCTTCAGGGAAGACTGCTCCATTTTTTACCGGCTTCCCTGGCTGCCATTTCTGGCTGCATGCGGGAGAAAAGCAGTAAAACTTCGGGCCTTCAGACCTCTGCTCCTGTGTATTCTTACTCTGCTGCTGCTCTTACCGGGGAGTGGAAGCAGTGTTCAATGGTGGATAGGCTACGGATTATTTTTTGCAGGTCTGGCTACCGTAGGAATACCCCATGGCGCAGTGGACCACTTGCTGGAAACCGGAAAATGGGATTTCGGAAAAGCCCCCCTGTTTGCAGCAAAATATTTGCTGCAGGCCGCCGGTGCCGGCGTGTTGTTCTACTTTCTTCCCACCCCTGCCCTTTTTCTTTTTATTGGCTACTCTGCATGGCACTTTGGTCAGGCCGATGGCAAATGGTGGAACTTTTCCCCTTTGCTTTCCCTTGTATGGGGTGCTTCAGTATTGGTGTACATACTTGGTGTGCATCCGGAGGAAACCCAATTTATTGTGACAGCAATGGGAGCGCATCTATGGCCTTTTACCTGCCCCGCCCCGGTCATTCTGGTCTGGCTCATCCCGGGCCTGATGATGAGAAAAACTTCTTTGGTATTTACGGTTTTGTGGCTGTTTCTCAGTAGTCAGCTTCCCCTGCTGTTTGCATTCGGGCTTTACTTTATCGGGCAACACAGCCTTACCGGATGGCTTCATGTGAAAGACCATTTGAAAATGAGTCACAAAGCCATATGGCTGCATGCTCTTCCTTTTCATGCCGGTGCATGGCTGTTGCTGGGTTTGTTCCGATTTTTCTGGCCCTCTGCCGAAATGGGAACTCCCTGGGGCTTGTTCTTTATTTTCATTGCCTGCATCAGCCTGCCCCATGTGCTGGCCATGCACGCCATGTATCGGGAGGCGGAGAAAAAAATCCAGGCGGGTACCTGATAAATATCATCCCGGAATAGGTCTTTAGGACTTCGTGATGAGAGGTTAACCCCGACGGCAAAGCTGTGCGGGCCGGGCATGCAAAAAATCAGCCTCTCTTATTCGAAATTCGCAGCAGCGCTACGGTTACAGGAGAAAAAAGGGCGAAGCTTCTGACCTGTGCGGACTTGTCGGCATTTGAAGCAGTTTA
>JBIKMV010000135.1:0-7906 GCA_044359055.1 Catalimonadaceae bacterium | reverse complement strand
AAAGGCACTGCCAGCAGATTGGCTGCCAGAAAGTACACCGGAAACTGATGGAAGTAAAACAGAATAATCGGGCAGGTGGCCAGAGTGGCCGCCAGGGTCAGCGAAATATCGTCCCGAATTTTTCTTTTCCATTTTCCGGCAGGATTCCAAAATCCTGAAATAGGTTTTTGAAAACTCAGAATGCCATACACCGCTGCAAAAGATAGCTGATAGCCAACATCATAAACAATTTCGGCATCCAGGAAAAACAATATCAGGGTGGCCAGAAAAAGGCTGTTGAGCGGAAACTTAGGTTTTTGTATCAAATCTCCCAATTGAAGAACCGAAAAAACCATGACCGCCCGATTTACAGACGGACTCAGACCGGTGATGAGGGCATACAACCAAAGCAGGGAAATTACACAAACAGAAAAACCCGTTTTTCCGCCTTTAAACCTCAAAAGCCAGGCAAAAAGCAAGCGCAGAAATACAAAAATAAGGCCTACATGCATACCCGAAACCGCAAGGATATGGCTGGTACCGGCCGCCGAATGGGCAGCTTTCAATTCGGGGTCGATTTTGCGACGAATGCCCAGGAGCAGGGCAATGAGCACATCGGCATCTTTGGCCTCATAAACTGAAGTTTCGATTTTGTTTACCAGAAACTGCCGCAGGGAATAGGCCCATTCTAAAAAGGGATTTGTCCGGTTTGGATATATTCTTTGTAGTTTATAATCCGACAGATAAACCTGATAAAAAATCCCCTTGCGGCGGTAATAATTTTGGGCATCAAATTGGCCGGGAATGGCAGCAGGCTCGGTTTCTTTCAAAGGAACTCCCGCTAGAAAACGGGCTCCGTAAGCAGGCCTCAGATTTTTGCTTTTCAGTTGGATGAGAATGCCTCCCTTTGCCTTTTTCCAGCTTTTGCCAATCCTCACCGAATCCAGGCTTGCCAGCATCCGGACCTTTTCATGGTCTGTACTTTCTCCCAGAATTTCTTCGGTTTTGAAAATAAATGCATCGGCTGATTTCCATTCTGGGTTGGGTTCCGGGCTAGCAAAACACAGGCCAAGAAAAAACCAAAGCAGATAACCGTGCACCGTGCGCAGCCTTCTTTCCAAGGATGAATGCGCAGCTCTTGTGAGAAAATAGATACCGGTAAAAAAAATAAAAATCAGCCCTGAAAACAGGGCCGGACCGGGAATATGACCAAACTGATCCCGGAGCAATTTTCCTGTAAGCAGGCAAAGCAAAACCGGCAGCAAGGGAAATGCCTGCCAATGGTATCTAAATATCGCCTCCGATTTGCCCCGCATAATCTTACTCTTCCCTGCAATGATAGGCTTCCCCTTTCAGAATTCCGAAATGCTTTTTACCTATGTTTGCGAATAAATTCAATTTTTTGTATGACCATAGAGGAGGCCATTCAGCAAAAGCAGTTTTCAAATGAAATAGAGAAGGCCATCGTGAATGTCCTTTTCACGGCCAATTATTTTTATCTGCAAAATGTTCAGCTGTTTAAGCCGCATGCCATATCGCCCGAGCAATACAATGTGCTTCGTATTTTGAGAGGTTCTCATCCCGGAAAACTGAACCTCATAGATATCAGCAGCAGGATGCTGGACAGAAACAGCAACGCCACGCGTCTGGTGGAAAAACTCCGCCTCAAGGGTCTGGTTGACCGAAAAGCTTCTGATAATGACAGGCGGCAGGTGGAAATCGGCATAACCCAAGCCGGATTGAATCTTCTGGATACCCTGGACTTGGACCAGAAAAAATGGATAGAAAAAAATAAAGGGATTGGCAATGATGAAGCCCGCATCCTCAATTCTCTTCTGGATAAAATGCGGGGCTGAAGGACCATTTTCTGTAATTTCAGAAAAAGCAACAGATGTTTTTAATGGCAGTTCTTACATTTTATTGTACTGATGCTAAGGTTTTTAAATCAACACTTTGTTTGATTCCCAAAAATATGGCATTTTGCATCGGTAAAAAAGCATCAAAAACCCTAAACTCTTGGTTTTCATGGATTTTCCTTCCCCTATAAATATTAAACAAGCAACTCATTTGCAGGCTTTTATGAATAATCTTACAAACCTTTTTTTCGGCAGAATCATTAAATCAAAAGCATTTTACAGAATTTCCTTACTTGGCTTTCTGGCTTTAATACTTCAATTTCACACCCTTCATGCGGCAAAATTTTATGTGAGCAACACAGGCAGCAATGCCAATACTGCTGCACAGGCACAGAATCCCTCCACGCCCTGGCAAACTTTGGGATTTGCTATTTCGCAGGCTGCTGCCAATGACAGTATTGTTGTCCTGCCCGGAACCTACAACGAATTTAACCTTACGGTTAACAAAAGACTTAAGATTTTCGGAAATGAAACCGGAGGCATTCCCGGATCCGGCGAAAAGCCTGTTTTTCAGGGCAATGGTGCCCCTGCCCAAAGTTCCATTTTCATTGTCAGTTCAACCGATGTCACCATTCAAAACTTTGAAATTCTGGTAAACCAAGTTAGTGTACTGAGGGGAATTTTTAGTCCAGGTGCGGGGTTCAACAGACTCCATATTCTGGATAACAACATTTTTTCAACCAGTACATCCGGCCTGTATGAGTTTAATTCTATAGGGATTTATCTTGGACAACCGACCTCCAATGCAGGATTGGATTCCTTTCTGATTGCCAGAAATACCATTCGTCCCCAGAATTTCGGAAACTCACTATTCGGCAGGGGAATCAGAACTTTCGGTGGTTTCGGAAGGATTGGCGGACTAAGTCTGGCAGATTCCAACCACATCAGGGGAATTTTCGGGATACAAAGTGGTAATAATTCTGCCAAAGTCCAGGTCCTCAACAATCACATCATCGGGAGTTCTGCGGCAATGGAGTTGAATATTCCTGCGGCCAATCAGATTCACAGCATCTCAGGCAATGTTTTTGAGCCCCTCCCCGGCCTCGAATCTTTGGCAATGCTGGAAATTAAAAATAATTCCCGAACCAATTCCATCATCCGGGTTGAAAACAACAAGTTCAACCGGTTCATGTATTTCGGAGTTTTCTCTACCCGCTCCCGGAATGTGGAGGTAATCGGCAATACATTCAATCCGGCCGATACCGGAAAAAGCTATACCTGTGTTGGAGTAAACACCAAGCAGCAAAGTACAAGCAATGATTTGCCAACCAGCAGCAGTATTGTAATCAAAGGTAATACCATGAATGGTTCTTCAATTTCCGGCGGAACCGGAATTGCATTTCAAAACCACAATTATGGTTCATCTATTCCCCCATTTATCAATCTTCAGGTTGGAGGAACCGGCACCGATGCCAATACCTTTGGTTCCAATATTGCAGTTTTTGTTTCTCTTGATTCTGCTTCCGGCACATCCAGAAGAATTCCCGTATGGTCGCAGACCGGCTACCCGGCCTCTCAAATGCGACCTGTGGACATCGATCTCGATTTGAGTCAGAACCAGTTCAATCTTGGCTCCGGCCCCAAATTGCCTTCTGCATTGACCGAAACCGAACTGCTTATTCTTGAAAACAAACTGAATCATGGTATTGATTTCGATTCGCTTGGATTCCTAACTGTTAAGCCCAACGAAGCCTATGTTACCACTTCCAGTTTCCTGTTTCCCAAATCTACTTCTCCTTCGGTACAGAGGGCAGTTGATCTTGCATCAGATGGCTGGATCATTACAGCTCAACCCGGTACCTATGCGGAGAATGTCTCTGTAAACAAATTTCTTACCCTTGAAAACTTCTCCAATGGCACCGTAACGCTTCAGGGTCTTACCATGAACGGATCAGGAAAAATATTTTCTATTGAAGACCCTGTGGTGGTATCCAATAGTTTTAACCTGACCAATGGTATTGTTTCGCTTTCTGCCGGCAATCTCCGGATTTCTTCCGGCGCCACTACAAGTGGCGGAAGTCAGCTAAGTTATGTGAGAACAAATGGCACCGGCCAGCTGGTTTTTGGTGGATTGCAAGCCGCAAGAACCTACCACATCGGAACCGGTACCCAGTATTTTCCCACTACGCTTGCCAATGCAGGAGCGGCTGATAATATCGGGCTCAGGATTCAGAACGATGTTTTAGACGCAGGTCTGATCGGTTCCCCCGTAGACAGTGCAGTTGCCGCAACATGGGTTGCCAGTGAGGATACGCCCGGCGGTTCTGATCTTACCCTTACAGCCAACTGGCCCGGAACCGCTGAAAAACCGTTTTTTAACCGAAGTGCTCTGTCTCTTCAGGCTTTTGGTTCCAACTGGAGCCCCATCTCAGGGCCTGCACCAATTGCAGCTACCGGTTCAGATCCCTATCAGGCCACATTCACCAATATTACTGCAAGTCTTTCCAATACTCCGTGCCGGATTTTTAATTTTCCCATACCTGCGGTTCCAACCCTTCTGTATGTAGATGATGCAACAGGTAGCGATAGCCGCACAAGGGACGACGCAAAAAATCCTCTAACCCCCTGGAAAACAATTACTCATGCCCTTACCAGGGTTTTGGATGGCGATAGTGTTCAGGTCTTTTCAGGAACCTTCAACGAAGCCAACCTTGCCATTACCAAAAAGATCAAATTGTTTGGAAGTGTAATCGGTATTGGTACCGGACCGGGAGCCGGAACCGGAGTAAAACCCATTGTAAGCGGGGCTTCTTCCACTTCAGGAGGGAATATTTTTTCTGTTCAGGCTGCGGATGTGCTGATTCGTAATTTTGAAATAAGGGTAGATCAGGGAAATGTTGTCAATGGTATCATTGCCCCAGGACCCGGCTTCAACGGTCTAAGAATTGAAGACAATCTCATCCTTTCAACAGGAAGTTCGGGGCCCTCTGTTTTTGGTACCTATGGTATGCAGCTGGGTCAGATTTCTTCTCTTGCAGGTCTTGATTCTTTTCTGGTCTTGCGGAATACCATCCGCCCGCTTTCTTCGTCCAATTCGCTTTTCGGAAGAGCAATCCGGCTTGCCGGTGGATTTGGCCGGATAGGTAGCACCCTTGCTGCAGATTCCAACTTCCTGGTGGGCGATTATGGTATTCAGGCAGGGGCCCAGCGCAGTACCCTGCAGATAATCAACAATTCCCTTTTTGGAAGGACATCCGCTCTGGAAGTCACAACTCCTGCTGCCAACCGCAGCCATAGAATTGCCGGCAACAAACTTCGGCCGGTACCCGGTTTCAACAGCCTTTCACTCATTGAAATCAAGAACAACACCCGCGACAATGCACAGCTGCTTGTAGAAGGAAACCAATTTATCGGATTTCCTTTTTATGGTGTTTTTTCAACAAGAAGCCGGAATGTTACCGTAAGAAACAATGTCTTTTCACCGGTAGATACAGCCCGGAATTTTTATCACATCGTGGTTAATACCAAGCAGCAAACAACCGGAAATGATACTGCCACCAACAGCAGCATTGCGGTTTTTGGCAATACTTTCAACGGATCTTCTTTGCTGAGCGGAAATGGTATCGTTTTCCAAAATTATCATTCCGGGGCCAATCCTCCTTTCACCAATATTCAGATCGGTGGTGCAGGGGCTTTGTCCAATACATTCGGAGCCAATATCCGGAATTTTGTGGCACTTGACTCTGCTTCCGGCACCTCTACCCGCCTTCCTTTGTGGTCCCAGGCCGGATATCCTGCCACGGTTATGCTTCCGGCCGATGTTGACATTGACCTTCAGCAGAACACCTTTGATGTGGGTACGGGCTCGAAATTGCCTACTGCCATGACCACCACAGAATTGCTGGATCTGGAAGATCGCTTTGTCCATGCCATTGATTTCGACTCCCTTGGGTTTCTGACGGCGGTTCCGGCCAAGGCATTTGTAACCAACAACAGTTTTATTTCGCCAAAAACCACAGTCCCATCACTGATAAGAGCTGTAAAGCCAGCAGCAGACGGCTGGGAGATTTTTATTCAGCCTGCACAGATTAATGAAACTGTAGAAGTAACAAAAGACCTCACCTGGAACACATTCCCCCTCGATACGATGCGCCTGGGGGGTATCAATATGAACGGTTTGGGTAAAACTTTGACCCTTTCTGACCGCTTTATTCTTTTGAATGATCTTATTTTCAACAATGTTAACGGCGGAAAAATTGCCATTGCCTCTCAGGACCTTGTGGTTTTGCCCGCTACCAATGTTGGCGCAGGTTCATCAGAAGGGTATGTAATAACCGGAGGAACCAGTGGCTTGATTCGCCGCGGAGTGGATGATCAGCCCAAGGTTTTCCCGGTAGGAACATCAGGCTCCTTTGCACCAGTGACCTTTGATGATGGCAACAATACAGGAGATAACTTTAAAGTGAATGTGAGCCCTGCCAATACCAATGCTGATTTTACTCCGGCTTTGCCCGCCTCTATCAACACCTTTGCAAAATTCCAGTGGAACATTTGTGAAGATGTAGCTGGTGGCAGCAATGCCCAGCTGAATTTTAACTGGGTTGATCCCGGTAACATCAGCGGCCCCGGCACCATCAATGGAATTGCAAGATTTGATGGCACCAACTGGAATTCAGTACTTGCTCAGATTGGCCCCGGTCTGGAAGCCAGGGCCTTGTTTGCAAATTTCTGCTCACCCTTTGCGGTGGTTGGCGACCCCTCATTAACCAACATTGCCACTCAGAATGTAATTAAAATCGGTCAGGGTGTAACCGGCAGATTTTGTCAGGGCGATTCTGTGAAAATCCCATTCATTGTTACAGGAACAGGCATAGTGGCTGGCAATACTTTCAGTGCTTTCTTGTCTTTGCCTGATGGAACTTTTCCTCCTGCGGGTGGTGTTTTACTTGGTACCAAAAACGGGCAAAGCTCCGATACCATCAGGGGATTGCTGCCCCTTGGCACAGCTCCGGGAAACCGGTACAGGGTGCGGGTAGTTTCCTCTGACTTCCCAATTACCGGTCAGGTAGCGCCCGACAGCCTGAATATTTTTGGATTGCCAGCCCGTCCATCTATTACAGGTGATTCTATTAAATGTCAGGGTAATCCGGTTGTTCTTACCTCTACACCGGCTACTGCCTATTTCTGGATTCCGGGAGGCCAGACAACTCCTTCCATCAGTGTTCTGGCCAATGCCGCTATCCGGGTCAGGATTTCAGATGTGAACGGCTGTACCAATACATCTGCCATCCGCAATGTCACCATATCACCCAATCCGGTTGCAGATCCCATTACGGCAAACGGACCTTTGGTAAGATGCTTTGGAGATTCTGTAACCCTTACGGCCAATCCGGCAGGATTGACCTATCTGTGGCAAAATGTTACCCCCGCTGTCAATACCAGAGACCTTACGGTCAAAACCAGCGGCAACTATTCTGTGATTGTAAGCAATACCGCCGGATGCTCAGATACATCGGCTGCGGTTACGGTTACCTTCAATCCCCTACCGGCAAAACCTGTAGTTACCTCCCCCAATCCGAATATCTGCGAGCCAGGACCTCTTACCTTCCAGACCGGAGCCGGTTTTACCTATGAGTGGAATAATACCGGAATCACTCCCAATCCGACCACACAGAATGTGAACATCACAACAATAGGAAGCTTCACCGTAACCGTAACCATAACAGATGCGAACAATTGCCGCAATACATCCGATCCTTTCAACGGAACACTCCGCAAAGCACCCTCATTGCCTGTTATCCTGACTCAAGGCAATGATGTGTCGGTATGCGAAGGAAACAACATCGTTCTGGTTCCATCCCCCTTTACTGCCGCCAATACCTACACATGGAATCCAGGGGCTACAGTTGGTCCGAACTTTACATACTCAGCACTGGGAAGCCAGTCTTTTACTGTTACCGTTGATTCCAATGGTTGCTCCAGAGTCAGCGCACCGCTATTGGTAAATATCAATCCAAAACCAGCTGTTCCGGTAGCCAGCATTTCTTCCGGTACCCCATCCTTCTGCGACG
>JBIKMV010000012.1:0-25959 GCA_044359055.1 Catalimonadaceae bacterium | reverse complement strand
GCGGGGCTATGATATTAACAGCGAAAAGAAAGACAAAAACCGGAACGATATGGATTTTATCCAGACATCCAAAGGCCGGGTGGATCTTCATTATCTCAGCATCCCTTTGCTTTTCCGGTATCCTCTAGATAATCCTACAGGAAAAATCAGATTGCTTGCAGGTCTGAATACTGCATTTAGGTTTCTTTACAAAGACAGTTATTGCTCCGATTATCAGATTCCCCAAACAGGCTTTAAGTTTGACTCGTGTTACAGCAAATTCAGGAACGATGCCATGGATTATATTGATTTTCATGGAGTTGCCGGTTTAATTTTCAACTTCCACCCAAGGGCCTCGCTTTTGCTTCTCGGGGCATACAAACTGGGGGGCATTTCTATCAGCAAAGAAAATTTTCTAACCCGGAGAGAACTGAACAACCACTTCAGCCTGAAGCTGCTCTGGAAAGTTGGCCGTTTAAAAGATTTACCATTTTTTTAAACCTTTCGTCTCATAATCAGTCCTGTATAATGATGCCAAAAGGCAAAATCCGGCCTGATATAAAAATTAATTATTGACTCAGCACTCATTTGAATTGAAATATCTTTACGCTACCCTTTTTCTGATTTTGCCCTGCCTGTGTGCCTCAGGTCAATTTACCCTGAAAGGAAAAATTACAGATGCCAAAACCGGCCTTCCTCTAAAGGGAGCCGGAATCGGCTTATTCAAGAAAAAAAGACAGTTTCCTGAAGACTCCAGCCTTGCAGGTGGTCAGGCGAGCGGCGAAGACGGGACTTTTGAATTCCGCAATTTGCCAAGGGGATTTTATGTGGTAAAAATTCAATTCCTGGGATATGAAAAGCAATTGCGGAGGCTCGTGCTTCGGGAAGAAATCTCAGACCTCGGAACCATATCCCTGCAAGAGTCGGCCCAAAACCTCAGTGAAGTAAAAGTGGAAGGCCGAACCCCTCCTGTCAGGCAACTGGGTGATACCACACAGTACAATGGCTCCTCTTTCAAAACCAATACAGATGCCACAGCGGAAGACCTGATTTCGAAAATGCCAGGCATACAGGTTCAAAACGGTCAGGTGAGCGCTCAGGGTGAGCAGGTTAGAAAGGTTCTGGTAGACAATAAACCCTTTTTTGGGGATGACCCCAATACGGCCCTAAAAAACCTTCCGGCAGAGGTTATAGATAAAATTCAGGTATTTGACCAGATGAGCGACCGATCAAGATTTACTGGCTTCAATGATGGCAATACCCAGAAAACCCTCAATATCATTACCAAAGCCGGCATGAGAAATGGCAAGTTTGGAAGAGTGTATGGCGGGTATGGCAGCGCAGACCGCTACAAAAGCGGACTCACATTGAACCGTTTTGCAGAATCCCAAAGACTCACCGTAATCGGACAGGCAAACAATATCAATGAGCAAAACTTTTCAATGGCCGATCTTGCCGGTGTGATGGGTGGTGGCGGTGGTGGCGGTGGCGGTATGGGCCGCATGGGAATGGGCATGGGAGGAGGCGGAGGCCGGGGAGGTCCTTTCAATTCTCAGCTTCAGGATTTTTTGGTAGGGAGCAAAAGAGGAATTGTAAATTCTCAGGCCGTAGGGGTAAATTTTTCGGACAACTTAGGCAAGAACATTGAGCTATCCGGAAACTATTTTTTCAACCGGAGTGTAAACGATGTCAGCCAGAAAACCAGGCGCAACTATGCCGTGATTGGCGATTCGGCTCAGAGTTATCTCGAAACCAACACGGCCGCAACCGAAAACATGAACCACCGCTTCAACCTGCGGCTTGACATCCGTCTGGATTCAAACAATTCGATTTTGTACACACCCAGGCTGACCTTTCAGGACATTCGCAGCACCTCGGATATTCTGGGTGAAAATGCCCTAAGGGATTTACCCCTGAATTCGACCCTGAACCAATATCAACAAAAACAGCAATTGTATTCCATCAATAATGAGTTTCTTTTTCGTCACAAATTCAGAAAAAAGGGCCGAACCCTGTCTCTGAATGTAAATCCCGGTCAGACCGGAACAACAGGAACACTGAACCAGAATTCCGAAAACCAGTTTTTTGTAAAAGAAAAATCAAGAAAAGACACTCTGCGTCAGGATGGAGAAACCGAAAAAAAAGGATGGAGCCTGCAAAATACCCTCACCTACACGGAGCCACTTGGAAAAAAAGGTCAGCTATCCGTTACCTATGGGTTTAATTATGCAAAAAATGAAAGTAAAAGACTGATTTTCAGCAATAAAAAAAATCAGAGCAGCGGATTAGACACCCTGCTTTCCAATCAATTTGTAAGCCGGATACCACAGCATTCGGCCGGTTTGGGTTACGGCATCAACACAGACAAAACCAACCTGAATTTCTCGGTCAATTTCCAGCAATCTCGGCTGCTGAATGAGCGTGATTTTCCAGTCAGTCTTTCGCTGAACCGTACTTTTCAAAACATTCTTCCGGCTTTTGTCTGGCGATACTCCATCTCAGACCGCAAAAATTTCAGGCTCATTTACAGGAGTTCGGCCAATGCCCCGGGAATCGAGCAACTACAGGATGTGGTGAACAACAGTAACCCCATCCAAGTCAGCACAGGAAACAAAAACCTGAGGCAGGACTATCAACATAGTCTTTTCTTCCGGTATTCTGCTACTAGGGAAAAAGACAATTCCAGTTTTTTCGGATTGATTGCTGCATCGGCTACCAGGCATTACATCGGCAATAGCACACTGATTGCCCGTCGTGATACCCTTATAGATGGCTTCCGGCTGAACAGAGGTGCCCAACTTAGCCGGCCGGTAAATCTCGATGGCTATTTCAGCGTCCGTACCTTTTTGATGTACAGCAGGCCACTTTCCGTAATAAAAAGCAATCTGAATGTAAATGCGAACGCCAATTTTGTGCGAACTCCGGGCCTAATCAACGGAAGCACAAACTACGCCAACTCCCCCACCCTCGGAGCCGGTCTGGGTCTGAGCAGCAATATCAGCAAGGCGATAGATTTCAACCTGAGCTATAATGTCAGCTACACATCGGTTGAAAACTCACTCATTTCCAATCAGAACGACAGTTATATAAATCATATCATTGGTGGCAAACTGAACCTCGTCTTTCTGGAACGGCTGGTTTGCAGCACCGATTACAGCCAGAATATGTATAATGGACTTTCACAGGGATTCAACACCAACTTTGCCCTGCTGAACCTGGGACTGGGCTACAAATTTCTAAAAAACCGTCAGGCCGAACTGCGTCTGACCGGTTTTGATATACTGAATCAGAATACAGCCATAAGCCGTACCATCACCGAAACATACCTTGAAGATGTCCGGTCCAATAATCTTCAGCGCTATTTCATGCTCACTTTTACCTATACTTTGAGAGCCTTTAAATTGCCGGAGAACAAAGACGGTATGCCCCCTTTTCCGGGTATGATGCGGCCGGGTATCGGCCCTCCGGGAATGGTGGTTCCCCAACAATAATGCCTTATGGCCCTTTAATTATAATCCTTCAGGATAAGGAAACGATACATGTAGATCAATCCGCATAATACATGCAAACCAAAAACAGAATACAGGATAGTTTTTTTCCAGAACTGCAGTAAATCAGCTTTCTCCAATCTAAACATTTCCTGCAGGCAAACCAAGAGTAAAACGCCATAAGAAATGGTAATCTGCCAACTGAAGTTGCCATGGAACCTCCTGCCTCCCGTTTCCGATACAAAGACAAAAATGAGAAGGGAAATACACACGAGCACCCCGGCATAATAAAATGAAATAGGCTTCTTTTCAAAAATTGTAAGCATCCAGAAGCAAATAGGAAACAAAAAACCACCCAGGACACTGTATAAAAAGTATTTTTCAGGATAGAAAAATGTCCAAAAATCAAAAAAGGAAAGAACAACATGAGACTTTTCATAATCTACTGTTCCCAACTGTAATGAAAAGATGGCAAGTGCCTGAACTGTGAGCAATAAAACAATCAGTACGGACGGTATCAACGAAGAAAAAAAAACCTTCCTTAATCCGAATTTATACAGGGAAAAAAATGGAGTAACTACCGCATAAACCATAAGGAAAGATGGTTTTATAAAAGCTGTAGAAATTATCAGAATGGCTATCCAGCCCAGAACTTTTTTGCCTTCCCAATACCGGAGCTGAAGAAAAAACAAAATGATGGCAAGCGGGCAAACCAAAATGGTACTTGAACTGTGGAATACATTCGGGGTTTGGTTGGAAATATAGAAATACCTGTTCCTTACGAAATACAAAACAGGAATGCCAAAATAAAACATGGAAGCCAATGAAAACCAGAAGCCCTTTGCAGAACCGGCCAGTTTATGAATATGGCGAAAGAGCAATAATCCTTTCAAGGCAAATGCAAGAGCAACAAATGCAGTAAGGACATAAAACAAAACGAAATAATCTGTTGAAAACCCAGAGAATAGATTGACGAGAAAAAACATCAGGAAGACACCGGAATAAGGCAATTTGCCCTGATTCATGGTTTTGCAAATGTCAGCATGAAGCTGCAGGTCAGAACTGATTTCACGACTCAGAATCACCTGACCAACGGCCATATAAACAAAAAACAACAATAAGAAAAGGGCTAAGCCAAGCCGGTTACTTCTTTGCCTAAACCAGTCTTTTGCATCCATTATCCGAGGTCTTGTATCCAATTTCAGGTGGATTATAAATAGCAAGGGCCGAGGAAATTCCTCAGCCCTTGTATGATTGATTAAAAGAACTATACCGATTCCTCTTTCTTCTCCTTAATGCCCGGAGCATCCAATACAAAAGGAAGGGCTATATAAATGGTAGAATAGGTTCCGGTAATGACACCAATCAACAGAGCAAAACTTAAACCACGGATGGTTTCTCCACCAAAAAATAAGAGAATCAACACAACAAGTAATACCGTAGATGCGGTAACCACGGTTCTAGAGAAGGTGTCATTCAGCGCTTTATTGATTACCGCCTTCGGATCCGCCTCAAGAGCAGAATCTTTGAAGAACTCCCGCACCCTGTCGAAGATAACAACGGTATCGTTTACAGAATATCCCACAATTGTTAGAATGGCAGCAATAAAATTTTGATCTACCTCGAGAGAGAATGGCAAAAAGTGACGGCAAACCGTGTAAAACACCAATACCATCAGCGCATCGTGGAATAGGGCCAGAGTGGCACCCATAGCATATCCTAGCTTTCGGAAACGGATGATGATGTAGATAAAAATCAGAATAAGCGCTATTACAACGGCAATGGTAGAATTCACCTTAATGTCGTTGGCAACTGTGGGCCCGACTTTGGCAGTAGACAAAATTTCATACTTTCCTCCAGCCTTAAAACCGGTAAGGCCTTCCTCTACTTTAGCCAGAACTTTTGAGGATGCATCGTCAGACAAGTCATCAATCATGTAGGAGGTGGTAATCTGAACTTTGTCGGAAGCACCAAAAGATTTCACTTCAGGAAATCCACCCAGTGGTTTTTCCATGGCGGCCCGAACATCATCGGTTGCAACGGCATTCTCAAACTTCACCACATATTTCCAACCTCCTTTGAAATCTACACCATAATTCAGACCGGTCATGGCGATATAAACGAGGCCTGCTCCGATAATTACAGAAGAGAAAACATAGGCAATCTTCCTTTTGGAAACGAAATCGTAATTCACATTTTTGAACAGGTCTTTGGAAATTCCGGTAGAGAAGGAGAATGAACCGCCTTTATTCAGACGAGACTCCACCAGAATGCGGGTAAAGTAAACCGAGGTAAAAAGAGAAGTGAAAATACCGATGATAAGGGTGGTAGCAAATCCCTGAACAGGCCCTGAACCGAAATAAAACAAAACAAATCCGGCCAGAACGGTTGTGATGTTGGCATCCCAAATGGAAGTGGATGCAGCTTCATATCCTTTTTTTACAGCATCCCGGAGCGGCACTCCAAGTCTGATTTCATCCCGTATCCTTTCATTGATAAGCACATTGGCATCAACCGCCATACCCACAGTAAGTACGATACCGGCAATTCCCGGAAGGGTAAGCACTGCCTGAACCGGGACCAGAATTCCGACTACAAAAAACACATTCAATAGTACCGCTATATCAGCCACAACCCCGGAATTGTTGTAATAGGCCATCATAAACAATATGATGGTAAGGAAACCTGCGATGATGGATAGCAAACCCTGATTGATAGATTCCTTTCCGAGGGTTGGCCCCACTACTTCTTCTTCCACAATGCGGGTTGGAACCGGCAGTTTACCGGCCTTCAGGATATTGGCAAGATCTTTGGCCTCATCTACGGTAAAGCTTCCGGAAATGGAAGAGTTGCCATTGGGAATCTCGCCTCTTACATTGGGTGCAGAGTACACATAATTATCGAGGGCAATGGCTATTCTTTTTCCAATGTTGGCTGCAGTAAGTCTCTTCCAGATTCTGGCCCCATCGGAGTTCATAGACATGGTTACTTCCGGTTGACCGCGTTCGTCGAAGTCCTGACGGGCATCTGTAATTACCGAGCCTTCCAGTGGGGCCTGGTTGTCTCTGCCTTTTTTTACAAAATAAAGAGGCAATACTCCTTCCTCCTCTTTCTGACCAGCCTGACCTGTATTTTCAGGTTTTACGCCCCAGAGGTATTTCATATTGGAAGGAAACAATGCCTGAACATCAGAGCGGTTCAGAATTCGGTTGACTTTATTAGTATCTTTGATAGAAGCCCCAAGACCTCCGTAAACCGGCTTAAATACAGCTGAAAGCAGGGAACTGGTCTTGGACTGACTTGTGTCTGCTTTGGCTTTTCCGGTATCGGATTTGTTTTCCATTTTGCTGGCAAGGGCCTGAGCAGAAGTATCTCCGGAAGAAGAATCAGAGGCAGTTGCCGAAGAATCGGTACTGGTTGTTGAAGAATCAGCACTTGTTCCGAAAACATCCTTGGAAGATTGGGTTTTCAATCCCTTGGCAGCGTTTTCCTCTTTTACAAGTAAATCATTCAGCTGATTGAAGTACGGGATAAATTCATTCTGCTCCCAAACCTCAAAAAACTCAAGTTTGGCCACGCTTTGAAGAATTTTTCTGGCCCGCTGCGCATCTGAAATACCAGGCAGCTCAATCTGAATACGGTTGGTTCCTTTCAGTTGCTGAATGTTGGGCTGAGTAACTCCGAACTTATCAATCCTAGTTCGAAGGATTTCAAAAGAGCGATCAATGGTGGACTGGATTTCTTCTGCCAGATAGGCTTTCACTTTGGCATCTTCAGATGAAAAATCAATCCGCTGCGCATTGTTTTTATTGCTGAATACAGTTGCGAGCTTAACACCGGGGTTTTTGTCTTGAAAAGCCTTTACAAACAAATCCAGAAACGGCGCCTGACTGGTCTTCTGGGCTTCACGGGCCTCGGCAATCGCATCAGAGAAGGCTTTGCTCGGATTGTTTCCGGAGAGTACCTTAATGATATCGCCGGCATCCACTTCCATGGTCACATGCATACCCCCCATCAAGTCAAGACCGAGTTTCACTTCGTTTTCCTTCACCTCTTTGTAGGTAAAATCTTTGCCCAGAATATTTACAGAAGGATTGACCCACATAGAATCTAAGTAGGCCGCTTTTTTCTGCTGATTCACCACCCCGTTGTCGGTAGCAAATTCTTCAGCCTCTTTTTCTACATTTCTGGAAATAAATGTGAAAGAAAGATAGTAGGCACACAGCGCAGAAACCACCACTGTAAGCGTAATTAATAACGATTTGTTTCTCATAAGAAAATGATATTGAATGAATTAGAATAAAAAAAAAGAAAAACCAGAATAGTAAACGAGTACGGATAAGGCAGGCTTATCCGCTTCAAGGGGCATTGATGCAGATGGAGGCCTGCAGCAATCTGATCCATTTGGAATTAAACAGGTAATGACCACCGGTGCCAAAACGAAATACCACAGAGGTTCCGAATACAAAAACAAGATGGTCATGGCAGAACCAATCCTGAATAAATTTAAGGTCGGGCGTGAGGTCGGCTGCAGGTGCATGTTGAGAAACGGGCAGAACCCATTCCCCGGGCGATGAAGAAGTTTGTTTTTCGGGCTTTGCAGCTACCTTGAAAACAGTCTGCAGAGCAATGTACCCCGTGAAAAAGACGAGGCAAAAAACACTTAAATACCTGCAAATCAGATTTTTGTTCAAACCCTTTTTTTTGAGAGTGCAAAAATACAGATTTCACGGAATAGTTGACAGGTTTTTGCTGATTTTTAGTTCGGGGCGGAAAACCACCTGGACTTTTAAATGCCATGCCTTAAAAAAAAATTAAGAATATAAAAAAGGGTCAACAACAAAGAATGAACATGGTTTATTCGCCAAAGATTTAAAGAAAAAATTTATGCGCACCATCATTCTATTGGCTTTCATCAGTTTTTGTTCCTGTACCATCATTCGTCAGGATGAAGTTGGAGTAAAGCGTCGCCTCGGAAGGATAACTGACAAAGTTTACGGGCCGGGGCCGGTCTTCTTCAATCCGTTCTTTTCAGTTATTATTAAAACACCTATCAGAACAATCAATCTTGCCACTACTCAGGGATTGCCTTCCAGAGAGGGATTGACCGTAAATGCTGAAATTTCAATTTTATACCGGCTTAAAAATGAACAGTTTGTAAAGGTTATGCGGGAGGTTGGTTTAAATTTTGAAGATGTCCTGATTTTTCCTGTTTTCCGGTCTGCTTCGGCAGATATCTGCGCTCGCTTTGATGCAAAAGATATGCATAGTTCCAAGAGGTCTATGATTGAGAAGGAAATTAAAGAACGGATGATGGAGGTACTTTCGGATAAAGGCTTTGAAATCGAGGCAGTTTTGATGAAATCCATCTCCTTACCTCCTATGCTGGCCAAAGCCATAGAGGAAAAAATGTCTGCCGAACAGGATGCCCAGCGCATGGAGTTTTTAAAAGACAAAGAAAAAAGAGATGCGGAACGACGGGCTATACAAGCACAGGGTGATAAGCAGGCCATGATTATCTCCGCAGAAGCTCAAAAAGAAAAGATGGAAATTGAGTCCAGGGGAAAGGCGAATTCGTTGGTATTGGAAGCCGAAGGCCAAAAGAAAGCCAACGACCTCCTCAATCAGAATATTACACCCAATATCCTAAAAATGAAATCTATAGAAGCATTTGAGGCTTTGTCAAAATCGGGAAATTCCAAAATCATCATTACCGACGGCAAAACGCCATTTATGAGCCTGCCCGACCTGAAGTGAGGTGGCTTTGTTGGTTTGTTGCCGGGATCATTTTAAGTCCCAGATGTTGACCTCCGTGTAAAACTTGGGATCGAATTTTACCTTGCCGGCTTGCTTGTAGGCTCGGTAAACATCAATTAAAAAGGCGGGTAGTATATTTTTAAAGAATTTCCGGATTGGCGCAGGGTCATGCTGTTTGTCTATGGAATCTCTGTCACCGGCAATTTGAGAGTAATAGTTTTCCCGGCCCGCCCAGGCATCTTCGTAATCACTCTGCTGAGGAAATGTGGTATTGATGGGAACCACAGCTTTTCTTTTCGCCAGAATACAAAGATAGGTTGCACTGGAATTCATCAGTTCTACCCTTTGCTTCACATTTTTGGGGTCCTTTACCGAATACCATTTGAGGTCGGGAGAATATTCAAAAATCAACATTTGCCGGATTTCGAAGCCATTGCTTTCATTCAGAACCCGGTAGAAAACCTCAGGGCTGAACTGGTAGAACCCGTGTCCCATGATATTATTTACCGGCGTGATAATAAGCAAGTGACCATCCTTTTCAGTCATTTCCATACAGTTGGCCATGGACACCGGGAAATTGAAAATATGCTCTAGTGAGCCACTTTCCAAAACCAAACTGTACTTTTCTTTCAATTCAGTTGGCACCGGATAATTCATATCGTGCAAAATATTTGCACCTTCGTAATTGCTGTAGTCCAGACTGTCAATGGTTTCAGCACTGAGTCTTTGAAGGAGCGTTTCTGCATATCCGCCTTTATCTTTCATTATGGCGGCCACATCTTCTGTGGAACGGAAGAGGCCAAAGCCTTTCAGATTGCTTTCTAATTCCGATGAATCGGTATTGAGGATTTGCCGGCCTATCATCATGGTTTGTTTCATAGAAACGCCATATTTGTGGCAGGCCAAAACAAATTTAATACCGTTGGTGTCTAAACCCATGTGAGAATGGCGGAGAAAAATCTCCCTGCTTAACTATTTTAAAATGAGACAGGTAAATGTTTCTCTATCAGTAAAAATAGCGTTTGGTTGAGGCAAAACTATAAAAAAATGCTTTAGGCGGGTTTTTGTGCAGCTTTTTTTTAATTCTATCCCAATTATGAAATTTCAATTCTGCGTTCAATACTAAAATAAAATACTGCTTATCAATGCATTGAGGCAATTATTCCAAAAAATAAAAAACACGATTTTTCCTGTATATACTTGCATTGCCATTCGCATATGTTGTTCAGCAAACAGTTTACTTTCAATCCTTTTCAAGAAAACACCTATGTCCTCTGGAATGAGGAAAAATCAGCTGTAATTATCGATCCCGGTTGTTTTGAAAACGAGGAGAAAAAACAGCTTCAGGGTTTCATCCTGGATAATCAATTGATTCCCTGCGCCGTATGGCTAACACACACCCACATAGACCACATTCTTGGTCTTGAATTTTGTGTGCAAGAATGGACAATACCTTTCTTTCTTCATCCTCAGGAAGAAACCGGATACAGGGCTACAGAAATTTATGCACCCAATTACGGCTTCCATGGTTTTCGGCTCCCGGATGCAAATCCTGCCTTTTTTCCTGATGAGGGCTCCATATTTCTGGGATTGGAAGAATTTGAAATCCGCTTTGTGCCCGGCCATTGTCAGGGTCATGTTGCCTTATACCACAAGCCTTCAAGCCAGATTTGGGCAGGGGATGTTCTTTTCCGGCAATCCATTGGGAGAACAGACCTTCCGGGTGGAAACTTCGATGTTCTTGCAAATTCCATTCGGCAACAGTTGTATTCTCTTCCAGAAGAAACGCGGGTCTATCCCGGCCATGGTCCTGAAACCACCATCGGATTTGAGAAAAAAAACAATCCCTTTGTCCGCTGGTAGCGATTGGCTTTCCTTCATTGTTTGCAGTCCGGGAGTGCTTTCTCATGGAGTATGGAATAGAAAATCTGGGCCACACTGAATGCCATGGAATAGTAATGGAAGTCCTGCAGATTTCCGGACAAGTCTACAAAATAATATTTTCAAAAGAGTTCGTCCTTAAATTTGAGGAAAGGGAATATTCTTGTAAGGAATACAGTGTTTACCCCATTTTTAAATGGAAAGTCTGTTTCTTTTTTGCCTCTGAAAATTTCTGTTCCAAACCCTGAATGAAGACAGTAATCGAAGCCGAGAAAGAAAACAGGCAGATTGTAAATATGTACCGGAAGCTGATGCGTTCAGCACGCCCGATGATGAAAGGGGATGATGTCCGGCAAATCAGACTGGCCTTTAACACTGCAGTGGAGGCGCACAAAGAAATGCGGCGCAAATCCGGAGAACCCTATATCTATCATCCCATTGCCGTTGCCCAGATATGCGTTGACGAAATCGGACTTGGACCTACCGCCATTATTGCCGCTCTCCTCCATGATGTGGTGGAAGATACCGATATGGAGGTAAAAGACATTGAAAAATTGTTCGGATCAAAGGTCGCCAGGATTATCGACGGCCTAACCAAGATTTCAGGGGTATTTCAGCAGGGCAGTTCGCAGCAGGCGGAGAATTTCAGGAAAATGCTCCTGACTTTATCAGATGACATCCGGGTTATCCTGATAAAAATTGCAGACAGGCTGCACAATATGCGCACCCTCGACAGCATGCCCCGCAATTCCCAATTGAAAATTAGCTCAGAAACCATTTATTTGTATGCCCCGCTAGCCCACAGGCTGGGATTGTATGCCATAAAAACCGAGTTGGAAGACCTGTATCTGAAGTACACTGAACCGGATACCTACCGTGAAATTGCCAACAAAATCAAGCAGACCAAAGCCAGCCGCAACAAATTTATCCGAGAGTTTCTGGAACCGATAGACGAGGCTCTCAACCAGACCGGATTCAACTACACCATTAAAGGAAGGCCAAAAAGTATATTTTCAATCTGGAATAAAATCAAAAAACAGAAAATAGCTTTTGAAGAAATCTACGACCTTTTCGCCATTCGTATTATCCTCGATACTCCCAATGAAGAAGAAAAAGCGGCATGCTGGAAAGTTTATTCCATTGTCACTGATTTTTACAAACCCAATCCTGACAGATTGCGGGATTGGGTGAGCACACCAAAAAGCAATGGTTACGAATCGCTTCATGTAACGGTAATGAGCCGTACAGGTCAGTGGGTGGAGGTACAAATCAGAACCGAACGCATGGATCAGATTGCCGAAAAAGGCGTGGCCGCCCATTGGAAATACAAAGACTCACACAAGGAACAGTCTTTCAACAGGGAAACAGGCATAGAATCCTGGCTGGCCAAGGTGAGGGAAATGCTAGAAAACCAGGATGGTTCGGCCATAGAATTCGTGAATGATTTCAGAAAAAACCTGTTTGCCGAAGAGGTGTATGTTTTTACACCCAAGGGCGACCTCAGGATTTTTCCTTCCGGAGCCACTGCCCTTGATTTTGCCTTTGATATACACTCCAAGGTGGGGGCTTCTTGTATCGGTGCCAAAGTAAACAACAAGCTTGTTCCCATTTCCCACAAATTACAGAATGGAGACCAGATTGAAATTCTCACCAGTACCAAACAAAAGCCCAATGAAGACTGGTTGAAAATCGTGGTAACCAGTAAGGCCATTTCCAAGATAAAAGACGGCCTGAAGGAGCAGAAAAAACTGGTTGCCATAGATGGAAAAGAGATTGTCCTGCGGAAACTGAAACATTTAAAGCTGGAATTATCCGAAGAAATCATGTCCGGCTTAAGGGCATATTTCGATTGCAGGACGAATCTGGATTTCTATTATCTGGTGGGCCGTGGTGCCATAGATCCATCCCAGATTAGAAAATACCGGGAGGAAAGACAAAAAAGGGAGCTTGCAGGACCCGTGGTTATCCATGATGCCAAATCCTTTGAAAAGGAAATCAAGAAAGTACGGGGTGTGGATTCTGATCAGTTGCTGATTGGCGAAAACATGGATAAGATTGATTACACGCTTGCAAAATGCTGCAATCCGATTCCGGGGGATGATGTTTTTGGATTCGTGACAGTAAACGAAGGCATTAAAATTCACCGTACCTCCTGCCCCAATGCTGTGGAGCTGATGAGCAACTATGGATACCGGATCATCAAAGCCAAGTGGAATTCGCAGAAAGAACTGGCCTTTCTCGCAGGCCTCCGCATTACCGGAACCGACAGGATTGGTCTTGTTCAGGATGTTACCAGAGTGATTTCCAATGATTTGCGGGTAAATATGCGCTCCATTTCCATTGACACCAATGAAAATATCTTTGAAGGGAAAATCATGCTTTTTGTGCACGATACAAAGCACCTAGAGCACCTCATTTCAAAACTGGAAAAGGTAGAGGGCCTCGTCAGGGTGGACAGGTTCGACTCCTGATTTCTCAGGCTATGGCCTCCTGAAGCGAAGGCATACGGCCCATTTCCTTCAAAAACCGGAAATGAGAACCCAAGGCTTCTGACAAGTTAGCATTTTCCAGATAGGGCACTCCGAATTCTTCTGCGGTTTGCTTAACTATAGGTGCAATCGCCGGGTAGTGCACATGGCAGATTTTCGGAAAAAGATGGTGCTCTACTTGATAGTTTAGCCCACCAACATACCAACTCAGGAGGCGATTATTTTTCGAAAAATTCACTGTGGTATTCATCTGATGGATGGCCCAGTCGTTTTCTATGATTCCGGACTCGTCGGGCTGGGGATGCGATGTGGCCTCCACTGTGTGGGCAAGCTGAAAAATAAGGGTCAAGATAATGCCGGCAATAAAGTGCATCAGGAGAAAACCTGTAAGGATAAACTTGGCAGAGAATCCCAGAACAAAAATGGGCAGCACCAGAAAAACACCGAAATACCAAAATTTCATGTGGGTCATTTTCAGAAAAAGAATGAGGTTTTCGAAGCGGGTATTCTTGTTTATACCTCTGCTGGAAAACTGAAAAAACTGCACCAGATCTTTGGCCACAACCCAGTACAGTGTAATGATTCCATAGAAGAAAAATGCATACACGAACTGAAATCGGTGTACATTTTTGGTTTTGATATTGGGATTAAACTTCAGACCCACCCTAGGTTTAATGTCCTCATCATGACTTACAATATTGGTATAGGTATGGTGCAGAAGATTGTGCTGCAATTTCCAGTTGGAAATAGAAGCGCCCAGTAGGTTGAGGCTGTATCCGACGAGGTCATTTATCTTTTGCTTTTTTGAAAAAGCCCCGTGAATGGCATCGTGCATGACACTCATGCCAACTCCGGCCACGAAAATACCCATAACAGCAAAGCAGAGATACCCGGTGGGACCTTCCAGTTTCAATCCAAGCATGAGGATAAAAGGCAGAATGTAGCCCAAAAGGAGCACCACCATTTTAAGTTTCATTTCGCCATTTGCATGGCGTGAGATATTTTCGTCAACGAAGTACTGGTCTATCCTTTTCCGGAGAACGGCAAAAAACTGGGAACGGTCTTTGGAAACAAAGCGAAGAGGCTGAAAGGGTTTTGCTGACATCAAAAAAGTTAAAAATCTGCTGCGAAAGTAGTTCCGGAATTTTTAAATCCGCTATAATTCGCGGCAAAGCCAAAAAAAAAGCTTAGAAAACACATAACAAAGGAAAGCCAAGCGGGATCCGGCGGAATAAAATCGAAAAACGGAGGACTTATGTGTACCCGGAAAGGGACTGGCGGATAAAAAAAAAGCCATCAGAAATGATGGCTTTTGAATTTCGAAAATGAAAAAATCAGATGGTTCTGAGCATTTCTTCGATCTGACGAAGCTTATCCATGGGAAGTCCTTTCAGAATTTCAGGAAGGTTCATGGAATGTTCATTCTGTCTGATGGGATAAAGAGGATGCCTGGCATTGTCTTCCCGCTTGTCGTTGGGAACCCACTCAAACAAATCGTTGGGCAGACAATTCAGAAGCGTACAAAGTTTCTCAACATATTCGAGACGAAGATATTCAACTTCTCCCTTGGCAATTTTGGTGGCCGTTGTAGGAATAAATCCATTTTTCACCATGAACTTGTAAGGAGTGAAGATGCCTCTGGCCTCCATTACTTTTTTAACATTAATTTTAATCATAACAATTATTGATTGGTAAGAGGCACAAAGGTAAAGTTGCAAAACAAAACACCAAAATCAATTCAAAAAAGATTCTGATGTCAGCCGCTTTTTTAACAAAAATTAATTTCTCTGATTGATATTCATTTCTCTTTATTTTTAATAATGTCTTATTTTATTTTTTTTGTTTTATATGTTTTCGATGAATTCATTATATTCTATGAAAATCTGATTTTTTCAGATAACCGGTTCATTATTAACCCCGAATTACCATGCTTCATATTTTTCAAACACATATCCGCCTTTTTCGGAGCCCCATACCTGCTTATCTTCATTATTCCAGCTCTGGTCCCACGAAACTATCTTTTTATGGAAAACTGAAACCTTAGAAGTAGCATAGGTGGTACCCTTCAGAACGCTCAGACATTTTTTTCCCTCTGTACTTCCTTCAAACTGATTGTCCTGACTTTTAAAAAGAAAAATTTTACAACCTTGCCTGATAATAAGTGAATCGAAGGGAAGTTTTTCCAGTATCTCCGGATTTTTCTATACACCTGTAAAGCGGTTCGGAGCCGGCAATTCGAAAACTGTGCTGGAAATGGCCGAATCACCCTCAAGCTGAAGCCGGTATAATCGCTGCCGGTAAGGCTTTTCCTGCATATTGAACATAGCCTGCTCCACATAGAGCCAATGACCTCGGGCAGCATTCATTTTCAGAGGCTTCATTCTAAGAGAAATATGAAAAAATGCGGAATCAATCTTTGCCTGAACCGCATTGGAAAAGGCACCGCTCATGGACTCCTTCAGCCTCAGGAGGTCGTTTTCTGAAACTTTTTTCCGCTGGGCCGATAGGCCTGAACAAACCGTGAAAATCAACCAAAGAATACAGATTTAAGGGAATTTTATTTTTTTCATTGAGGGGTTTGGTAAAATTTGCACCACAATTATCAGATTAAATTTTGAATTCCTTTCCTGACCGCATTTTTGTTACCGCCATAGGTACCGACTCCGGCAAAACCCTTACTTCTGCGGTTCTTGTAAACCACCTGCGGGCAGCCTATTGGAAACCCGTACAATGCGGAAGTCCGACCGACAGCAGTTGGATGGCCTCCATGTTGCCGGAAACGGTGATTATTCCGGAAAGGTATTGCCTCAAAATCCCGGCTTCACCTCACTTTGCAGCAGAAAATGAGGGCATTACAATCAGTCTGGAGGACTTTTCCCTTCCGGATGTTCAGGGTCTGCTCGTAGTGGAAGGTGCGGGAGGTTTGATGGTTCCCCTGAACGGAAAGGAAGTTCTGGCCGATCTGATTTCTGCACTGCGGCTACCGGTGATTCTTGTCATAAACCATTACCTGGGGGCCCTAAATCATTCCCTTCTGAGCATTGCCGAGCTGGAGCGAAGGAATATTCCGGTTGCCGGTCTTGTTTTTAATGGCACTGATTTTCAAAATGCTGAAAGCATAATTTTGGCCCGCTGCCCTGCTCCTTGTATCCTCAGAATTCCTAAGCTGGATGAGGTGAACCCTAATGCTATCGAAGAACTTTCCAACAAAGTCAACCTGAATGGCCTCTGATTCTAAGGTTTGGCATCCGTACACCCCCGGCATCGGCGGCAGGGAAATCAGGATTGAAAGAGCCGAAGGAGCTTATCTGATTACACACGAAGGTAGGCGCATATTTGATTGCATTTCTTCCTGGTGGGTAAACCTGCATGGCCATGCCCATCCCTTTATTGCTGAGGCCATTGCACGACAGGCAAAGACCCTCGAGCAGGTAGTTTTTGCGGGCTTCACCCATGGGCCGGCCGAAGACCTGGCTTCCGGAATACTCGATTTTTTACCCGCCGGATTCAGCCGCATCTTTTATTCCGACAACGGAAGCACCGCTGTGGAAGTGGCCATCAAAATGGCCCTTCAATATTTTCATATCGGAGGAAAAAAGAGAAACAGGGTCCTCGCCCTGGAAAACGCCTACCATGGCGACACCTTCGGGGCCATGGCTGTGGGTGCAAGAGGTCCATTTTCTGCAGCTTTCAGGGATTGGCTTTTTGAGGTTGACTTTGTATGCCCGCCCTACCATGAAGCATCATCAGGGGAAGAAGAACTGGAAAAGGCCAAAAAAATCCTGGAAACCGGAACTGTGGCAGCGCTGATTGCCGAGCCGCTTGTGCAGGGTGCAGGAGGTATGCTGATGTATGATGAAGCCTGGCTGAATGAGCTTTTCTCCCTCGCCCGAAAATTCGGGACTTTGATTATTGCAGATGAGGTTTTCACAGGATTTTACCGGACAGGAACTCCCTTTGCAACCTCCCGGCTAAGCACCGGGGCCGATATGGTTTGCCTGTCCAAAGGTCTGACCGGTGGCTTTTTACCACTTGGAATCACCGCTTGCCGTGAGGAGGTCTCAATCCCATTTCATCAGCCTGATTATGCCCATACGCTATACCATGGCCATTCTTTCACCGCCAATCCACTGGCATGTGCCGCAGGTCTGGCAAGTCTGGACCTTCTTCTAAGACCTGAAACCCTTCAGAAAATTCATGAAATCTCATCCCTGCAAAAAGCATTTACAGAGGAAGTAAAAGCCGATTTTCCACACCTGATTCCCAGAAACCTGGGTACCATTGCAGCCATGACCCTTTCGCCTCAGGATGGCCTCGACTATACCCATCCCGACAGGGCTTTGATTTACCGGTATTTTCTGGAAAGAGACCTTTTGGTGAGGCCTATTGGCAATGTTTTGTATCTGGTTCCCCCCTACTGTTCTGAGGAATCTGACCTGAAAAATCTGTATAGTGAAATCCTGAAATTTCTGGAATTACATGCCTGATCAGGGCTGACTTTCCGGATAGCTAACCTCAACAGGGAAACGCTTGCCGGTGGCCATCAGTTTTTCATAAGCCACTCTGGAAATGCGGATAATCAGCTTTTCATTGGTGCCTGTTTCGGGAAGGCGACCGATTACTTTTACAAAAACCGTTTGTCCGTTGGCCTCGTTTTTCACTTGCAAAATGGAGCCGATGGGAGCCGATTTGTGCATGCAAAGGTGCTTTTTCGAGCTTTGATCGCCCTCAATGGCCTCTGCAAAACCTGTTTCGATGATGCGGGTGTAGCCGAGGGTATTGTTCACCTCACGGATACTTCCGGCACTGGGTTTGGGTTCCTCTCTGGTAATGGGATTTTCCTCTGGTTTGGGGGCTTCCGTACTCACAGCGGCTGAAGGTTTGTCGTTGGTTTGCGCTGCTGTTTCCGCTGCTTTTACCGGCTCTGCGGCTTTAATCTTTTCTTCCAACCGCTCCGGTTTACCTTTTTCATTTCTCAGACTTTGCTCAGGTTCTTCTTTTTTCTCCGGCTTCTTTTCCTCCTGATTTTCCTGCACCTGCGTAGGGCTCACCTTTAACTCCTGACCCAGGCTCAACTGATTGGATTTCAAACCATTGATTTCTTTCAGTTTTTTCACATCCATGCCATACTTCTTTGCAATCCGGCTGAGGGTTTCTCCTCCTGTTACTTTGTGCAGGATTGTTTTTTCTGCTTCGGCCTCATTGTTTTGTCTGGTTTCGCTCTGCTTCTGAGACATTTCCTTTTCTTCTCCTTGTTCTGATACAAATATCTCAGTTCCGGATTTCAGTTCTTTATTGGTTATGCCATTCCATTTTTCCAGATCAGCAACAGATACTTTGTACCGCCCGGCAATTTTATACAGGGACTCCCCTGCCTTCACTATGTGTTTTTTACCCTCCTTCGGCTCTGATTTCTTTTCTTTTTCAGACTTAAGCGCTTCATGGTTTTTGCTTTTTCCTGTTGCGGGAAGATTAAGTACCGCACCGGCCGAAATGCCTTTCTCAGCCCCGGGATTCAATCGAAGCAATTCAGTAACCGTAGTTTTATACTTTCGGGCAATGGCTCCCAGGGTTTCTCCTTTTTTTATGGTATGGCCTGAGGTCTGGGCGAAAGCCGCACCCTGAGACAAAAAACCGCAAAAAGCCAGCAGCCAAAGGGCTGAATAACAGGCTTTTGAAAGATGACCGGAGAATAAATACAATGGTTTCAAGACTTTCATTCTGATTGCAAATCTGGCAGATGTTCTTTCAGTTTCAAAGGTTTTTTTCAAATGAATACAAATGAAAAAAAATCCATTCAACCCGAATTATGCACAGGTTCAAAAAAAGCCACTGATCCGAATGGAGCCTTTCAGGCCGAATTTCTCAATTGCCGGTTCCAGCAGCGATTCGCGGATGACCAGAATAAGGCTGCCAGGACCAATCTTATAAGCCGCAATCAAAGCAAGAAAACCGGGGGCCAATCCTTTATTTTCCATTTCCAGTTTTCCAAGTTCGTCTGCCACCATCAGGTCCGGCTTTTCCCCGGCCTTACGGAGCAGAAAATCATTGGCCTTGGCAAAGGAATTTTCAGAGAATACAAACCGGCCGATTTCCATTTTTCCTTTTTCTTTTCCTTCCCGAAAAAAAGCAGGAAAACGGATGCCATCCGGAAAAAACTCAAAAAAGCGGCCCTCCTCTTCTTCCGGCATCAGCAGCCCGTGCACATTTCCCTGCTTTCGCATCCAGTTTTGCAAGCCCGTGGTTTTGCCTGAATGTACCGGTCCTGACAAAATAAATATGCTCACGACTGATTTTCTGAAGGATAAGTTAAACACCAGACAAGCAGCAGAAAAAGATACTCCGAAAGGCGAAAAAAGCCGCGCTTTCCTGCTGAATGCTGCCATGCAAGAGCATTGATGCGTGAAAAAGCCGGAAAAATGCCCAGCGCTTCATTGATCTGAGATTGAAGGCCTTGCCTTTTGCTACTTAGGAATCGCTTTATGAGAAAAACAAGAAACGGATTGAGTAAAACAAACCAAATCAGCAGGGTCGAAAAGGACCAGACCAAGGTCTCCGTCAGGTCCATGATGAATGACTTTTGATCTAACCTGAACACATACAACGCAATAGAAAGCGCCGTTAAAATAAACAGCCAAATAAAGACAGGGCGATTGCTTTTTCGGGTGCCGCTTGCCAAAACAGAAGCCGGCTGCGGGGCGAATTCAGGCAAGGGAGGCGCACTTTCTCCCGATGATATTTTTCGGAAAAGCCGGATGGTGAGTACGCTCACAGGAATGGCAGCAAAAAAATAAATGCCCGTGTAAATACCCATGGCGAGTAAAGACCCGTTTTCTACCGTCATCCCCACCTGCTTGCCTGCATGGGCCATCATTTTGTTGGTGGCCACCAAGATATTTTCACCAAAAAACAGGGTAAGAAAAATCAATTTCTGAAAGGCAGACTCCAGCAGCGCAATGAGGCAGGCAAGGAAAACGGAGAAAAAATGAATTCCCAAAAACCTGTAAATCAGGATAGAAACAAAAGCCTGAAAGGAAACTGCAAAATAGGCAGGAAAAGGAGAATGGGGACTTACACCGGCTTTAATCAGCAACACCACCAAAAGGGCCGAAAGCATTTTGGCAGGATTGCGGTCTGAAAAATGGGCAAGAAGACAAAGCATAATGAGGGCAAAACCTCCGGCAAAAATCCCGGTAAATGGCATCCGCAGGGCATGGAGCACCCCTCCCATCCCGGATTCGCTGAGCGCCCAAAGTGCTGTTATCCGGGTGATGGCCAACTCTTTATTGGTTTGTATCATCATTTATTTTTGGCCCCTTCCACCGGGCAGATTCTTATTTTTTTCCATTATGATTTGGGCTGCAATGCTCACGGCAATCTCCCGTGTGGTTTGGCTGTATATGATCAAGCCTATGGGCGCATGAATCCCCGCCAAGTCTTCTTCCTCAAAACCTTCAGCTTTCAGTTCGGCCATCAGGGTTTCAATTTTCTTTTCACTTCCCAGCATGCCCAGGTAGAAAAATTTTTTGCCCAGCAATTGCCGCAAAATGAGCTTGTCGGTTCTGTATCCTACGGTCATAATCACCACAAAATCAGAAGATTTCGCCTTGAGCCAATCCCCTGCCCTATTGTAATCTACCTCAAATTTTTCGTCTGCAAAATGGTTTTCTTCCAGTGTAGAAAGTTTGGGTCTGTCTTCGTAAACAAAAATATAAAAGCCCAGAAAGCGCATCAGTTCGCTCAGGGCCAGGCTCACATGCCCCCCGCCGATGATGTGAATCACGGGTTGCTTTTTTAAGCTTTCCACAGAAATCCAATCTTCCTCAGACCGGATTTCCCATTCGTCGGCAAGGTACTCTGCCAAAGAGATTTTATCGGGCGAAACCCGGAGGGATACAGGTTTTTCTTCACGAAGGGCCGCCATAACAGACTGGACAAAAGGAAGTTCAGCCACAGAAAGCGGCACAAAAATCAGAAATTGGCTGCCGGAACAAATCATCCCTGATTGGTCGGTGCCATGGGCTTTGTCGTGGTACTGATTGGTGGCCTCCAATCTAAACTGCCCGTTGGAAAGCATGGCCTTTGCCTTTTCCACCATTTTAAATTCCATGATGCCCCCACCAATGGTACCGGTAAAACTGCCATCCGAGGCCACTGCCATTTTAAATCCCCGCCTGCCGGGCGAACTGCCCTTACTTTCGAGCACATACAAAAGAAAAACACGCGCTCCGGAATGAATTTTTTCGGAAATAAAGGTCCAGATTTCCATGAAAATGGAATTTCAATTGGCAAGGGTACAACAGAAAAGTAAAAAGAAAAAAGGATAGTGCTGACTCGCTGGGCAGCAGAATTTCTGTACAATCATTCCCACCGAATCACACCCCTGCTGCTGCCTTCGGGATCAGGCCTTAATTTCTTTTTAATTTCAAATGGTTCAAAAACAGGAAACAGGAGATTTTCGAACCAAAAAATCACTTTAAAATCTTGATAATAAATATATTACAATAAAAAAATCCATTCAGCAATCCTTAAATGATTATTAAAGCAAAAGCTTCCGTTTTTTTTCCTATTTAGGTTTGCAGCCTGAATTCTTAACTGATACCATTGATTAAATTTTTTCACCCATCGCTCGCCTGTGCAGCGGTTTGTTTTTTTCTGGTGGCCTGCACCGGAGGTCCTGAAACCCAGTCGCAGCCGGAGACCATTCCGGTCACAAGAGTAATTTCGATTGATACCAACCTCCACACCGACTATGTTGCCGAAATTGCTGCCGTTCAGAATGTGGAAATCCGGGCCCAGGTTTCGGGTTATCTCGAAAAAATTTTTGCAGACGAAGGGCAATATGTCCGGGAAGGGCAATTGCTTTTTAAAATCAATGAAGCCGGCTACCGGGAAGAACTCAACCGGACCAAAGCTATTTACCGGATTGCTGCATCAGAGGCGCGTTCTGCCGAAATAGAGCTTACCAATGTAACCCAGCTGTTTCGGAAAAATGTGGTTTCCTCTACCGAACTGGAAATTGCCAAAAACAAATTTGCTTCGGCCAATGCCAAAGTAGAGGAAGCGTTGGCCAATGAAGAAGCGGCTGAACACAAATTATCCTACACCCATATCCGGGCACCTTTCAATGGATTCATCAACCGGATTCCATTTAAAATCGGCTCGCTGATCAATGAAGGAAGCCTGCTAACCTCGATTTCGGAAAACAACCAGGTGTTTGCCTATTTCGATGTTTCGGAAAAAGAATACCTGGCTTATGCCGAAAACTCACTGAAGGATTCCACCGGCTCTAAAAAAGTTGACCTGATACTAGCCGACGGCAAAATGCATGAACAAAAGGGCAGAATTGAAACCATTGAAGGAGAGATAGATGGCTCTACCGGAAATATTGCCTTCCGGGCCCGCTTCCCCAATCCCGATAAAATATTAAAGCATGGCGCCAGCGGAAAGGTCAGGATGACCAAAAGACTCATCAATGTTCTGGCCATTCCCCAAAAAGCCACCTTTGAAATACAGGACAAATTGTATGTCTATGTAGTAAATAAGGACAACAAACTGGATATCCGGAATGTTACGGCGAGTAATCGGCTTTCGCATCTTTTTATAATCAGCAAGGGCCTGAAAGACAAGGACATGATAGTATATGAAGGGATTCAGAATGTGAGCGATGGCACGGTTATTCACCCGAGGTTCATTGCGATGAAAGAAATTTTTAAAGAGCTGGCATCCAAATAAACATCACCATGGTAGGTTTATTCATCCGAAGGCCTGTTTTATCTCTCGTTATATCGGTTTTCATTGTCCTTTTCGGATTACTGGCCCTTACGGGTTTACCTGTAACCCAGTATCCGGATATTGCACCACCCGCGGTTTCGGTTACCACCAGATATGTTGGGGCCAACGCTGAAGTCTGTTCCAAAGCCGTGGTTACTCCGCTGGAAAGGGCCATTAATGGTGTTCCGGGTATGTCATACATGACCTCCGTGTCGGGAAACGACGGTACCAGCATCATCACCATTTATTTTAAAGTAGGGACCAATCCCGATATGGCGGCTGTAAATGTCCAAACCCGGGTTTCTACTGTTTTGGACGAATTGCCGCAGGAAGTTCTGAAGGCCGGAGTTCAAACCGAGAAAGAGGTAAACAGCATGCTGATGTACCTCAATCTGGTGAGTGAAGACACCAGTCTGGATGAAAAATTCATTTACAACTTTGCCGATATCAATGTTTTAGCCGAACTGAAAAGAATTGACGGAGTAGGATTTGCCGACATCATGGGACAGCGGGAATATTCCATGCGAGTATGGCTAAAGCCCCAAATGCTCGATGCGTATGAGCTTTCGGCAGCTGAGGTGGTGGAGGCTCTGCGCAAGCAAAATGTAGAGGCTGCCCCGGGGAAAATTGGTGAAAGCTCGGGCCGGAAGGCACAGTCGCTTCAATATGTATTGAAGTATACCGGTAAACTCACACAGAAGGAACAATATGAAAATCTGGTGGTAAAGGTTTCTCCTAATGGTGACCTTCTTCGGCTGAAGGACATTGCCGAAGTGGAATTTGGTTCTCTGGATTACGATGTGCTTTCCAAGGAAAACGGCAAACCCTCGGCGGCCATCATCATGAAGCAAAGGCCCGGCTCAAATGCAGGCGAGGTAATTGCCAATGTAAAAGCCAAGCTTGCACAGTTAAAAGAAAAAAGTTTTCCACCCGGTATGAACTATACCATTTCCTATGATGTGTCACGCTTTTTGGATGCCTCAATATTTGAGGTAAAGAAAACACTTCTCGAAGCTTTTATTCTCGTGGCTCTGGTGGTGTTTCTCTTCCTTCAGGATTGGCGCTCTACTCTAATTCCTGTTCTGGCAGTGCCCGTAGCCCTTGTGGGCACCTTTGCTTTTATGCAATTGTTTGGATTTTCTATCAACCTGCTTACATTGTTTGCTTTGGTGCTTGCCATTGGTGTAGTAATAGACGATGCGATAGTTGTGGTCGAGGCCGTTCATGCCAAGATGGAAGAACACCATTGCGATGCCAAAACAGCGGCCTTCATGGCCATGGACGACATTGCGGGGGCTATTGTAGCCATTACTTTGGTTATGGCGGCAGTTTTCATTCCGGTGGCTTTTCTTTCTGGGCCGGTTGGAGTTTTTTATCGGCAGTTTTCGGTAACCATGGCCTTGTCTATTTTCATTTCCGGAATCAATGCCCTTACGCTTACCCCGGCTTTATGTGCCTTGTTGCTGAAACCCCATTCCCCCAATAAAAAGAAAAATGTATTGGATCGCTTCTTTGACAGATTCAACCGGGGGTACGACCGCCTTTCTTTCCGTTACAAGCGACTTTTGGAATTGTTTATCTCCAGAAGGATGGTCACATTCAGCATTTTGATTGTTTTCTCCATATTGGTATGGGGAATAGCACGCATTCTCCCTACGGGCTTTATCCCCACAGAGGACCAGGGAGCCATTTATGCAAATGTAACAACACCTAACGGAGCTACGCTGGAACGGACCGAGGAAGTAATGAACGAAATAGATCAGGCCTCGCTCGGTTTGAAATCCGTAGAATCAGTATCCAGTCTGGCCGGATTCAGTATGATGACCGATGGCTCAGGCGCATCCTTTGGTATGAGCACCATCAACCTCAGAGGATGGAAAGACCGAAAAGAATCGGCCAGAGAAATCATCTCCATACTGGAAGAAAAAACATCCCACATTCAGGATGCTGATATTCAGTTTTTCCCACCTCCGGCAGTTCCCGGATTCGGAAATGCCAGTGGATTTGAAATGCGGATTCTGGATAAAACCGGTTCGGGTAACCTGCGAAAAACAGACGAGGTAACCCAGCAGTTTATGAAAGAATTGCGGAAACGGCCAGAAATTAAAAATGTGTTTACCAGCTTTAATCCCAACTTTCCACAATACCTGATCAGGGTAGACCAGGCTGTAGCTGCCAAAAAAGGAATTTCGGTAGAAGAGGCATTGAGCAACCTTCAGACTCTGATGGGCTCAAACTACGCCACCAATTTCATTCGTTTCGGGCAGATGTATAAAGTAATGGTTCAATCCGACCCAAAATACAGGGCACACCCTGAAGATGTACTTAAACTCCGCATCAAAAACAGGGATGGCGAAATGGTGCCTTATTCAATTTTCAGCACAATAGAAAGGGTGTATGGACCGGAACAATTGACCCGCTATAATATGTATACCTCTGCCATGCTTAACGGAGAAGCGGCTAAAGGATACAGTTCGGGCCAGGCCATTGAGGCCATTGAAGAAGTGGCGGCCAAACATTTGCCACGGGGATTTTCGCACGAATACTCCGGAATGACCAGAGAAGAAATCGAGTCCGGCAACCAGATTGTG
>JBIKMV010000134.1:0-7949 GCA_044359055.1 Catalimonadaceae bacterium | reverse complement strand
CATCGGAAGCGGTTTCGCTTCCCTGTCAGCAGCCTGCTTTTTAGCTAAAGCAGGCTTTTCTGTTTCTGTAATTGAAAAAAATGATCAGCCGGGAGGAAGGGCCCGGGTTTTTGAAAAAGAAGGCTTCCGCTTCGATATGGGGCCCAGCTGGTATTGGATGCCCGATGTTTTTGAAAGATTTTTCAATCAGTTCGGTCAGACCGTAAGCGAGCATTACCAACTGGTTCGCCTCGATCCTTCTTACCGCGTTTTTTTTGAAGAAGGCGAATATTTTGATGTTCCAGCCGACTGGCAGAAACTTGCAGAAGCATTTGAAAAATGGGAGCCCGGTGCAGCCAGGCAACTTGAAAGGTTTCTCGCAGAAGCTGAAATCAAGTACCGCGAAGGCATTGGAAATCTTGTATTCAAGCCCAGTAAATCCCTTTTGGAATTTGCCAACATAAGCACACTCAAAGGCCTTTTGCAACTGGATTTACTGTCCAATTTCAAGCAGCATGCCGGCAAATTTTTCAGACATCCCCGCATTCTGAAAATTCTGGAATTTCCTGTGCTGTTTCTGGGTGCAACGCCCGAAAAAACCCCCGCCCTGTACAGCCTCATGAATTATGCCGACCTGAAACTGGGAACCTGGTATCCCATGCAGGGCATGCACCGAATAGTTGAAGGCATGTTCAGTCTGGCTTCAGGTTTAGGGGTAGAATTTTCTTTCAATCAGGAAGTTATATCTATTCAGATAGATAAATCCGGCAAAGCAGAAAGTGTACAGACGATAGATAAAACCTACCCCGCCGATATTATTATTTCCAACGCCGACTACGCCCATACAGATCAACATCTGCTGGCCCCCGAATGGCGAAGTTATTCTCCCCAATACTGGGAAAGCAGGGTGATGGCCCCTTCTTCTCTTCTGTATTACTGCGGTGTGGAAGGAAAAACCAAAAATCTGAAACACCACAATTTATTTTTTGATGAGGATTTTTCGGTTCATGCCAGAGAAATTTACGATCAGCCCGGATGGCCTGCCAAACCGCTTTTCTATCTATCTGCACCTTCACTCACGGATGTTTCGGTAGCCCCTCAGGGCAAAGAGAATCTGTTTTTTCTGATACCCACAGCTCCGGGATTGTATGAGAATGAGGAGATTAGCCAACACTACTTCGACTACATTGCCGAAAAAACCGAGCGCTACACCGGGAATGCTATCCGGGAAAATTTGCTGTTTAAAATCCCCTACGGTCCGCGGAATTTTGTAGCGGACTACCACGCCCACAAAGGAAACGCCTACGGACTGGCAAACACCCTATGGCAAACCGCCATTTTAAAACCTTCCTTGCGCAGCAGAAAAGTAAAAAACTTGTACTTTTCCGGCCAGTTGACAGTTCCCGGACCCGGAGTTCCGCCCAGTCTGATATCCGGAGAAGTGGTTGCCAAAGAAATCATACAGGCGTTTTCCAGATGAAAGATCTTTATACCAGAACATGCATAGAATGCAGCGCCCTGATAACCCGGCGGTACAGCACCTCCTTTTCTCTGGGTATCCTGATGCTGGGCAAAGAGATCAGGCATGACATTTACTCTATCTATGGATTTGTGCGCCTGGCAGATGAAATTGTAGATACCTATCAGGATAAAAATCCGGCGCATCAACTACAAAGACTAAAGGAAGAAACCTTTAAAGCCATTGAAGAAGGCATAAGTTTCAATCCGGTTTTGCACGCTTTTCAGGAAACTGTCAATCACTTCAGGATTGATAAAGCCTACATCGAAGCTTTTTTGTATTCGATGGAGCTTGACCTCACAGACCGGAAGTACGACAGGGCCCTGTACGAAACCTACATCTACGGATCAGCCGAGGTAGTGGGCCTTATGTGCCTGAAAGTTTTTTGCCAGGGAAACGAATCCTTGTTTGCCGAACTGGTCGAACCGGCCAGAAAACTGGGTTCAGCCTTTCAGAAGGTCAACTTTCTCCGGGATATGAAAAGCGATATGGAAGACCGGAATAGGGTTTATTTTCCTGAAATCGATATCCGCAATTTCGGAAATGCTGAAAAAAGACAGATTGAGGCCGAAATTGCTGCTGAATTTGAAGCTGCCCAAAAGGGTATACAACGCCTTCCTGCCAATAGCCGCAGAGGGGTCCAACTGGCATTGAACTACTATAAAAATCTTCTGAAAAAAATATCCTCTACCCCACCGGGAGAACTTCTTGAAAAGCGAATCCGCATTTCGAATCTTCAGAAATTTAAATTATTGATAATAAATATGGTTCGTCCGGGCCTGCACTTTCAGCAGGCTTGATTGTTTCACCCATAACATCTGATTCCAAATGACTGCTTACCCTGCCAGACCCCACGGAAAAAGCCACCGTTCTGCATCATCACACGGACTGCAATTGGATGTGAAAATTGACAATCGCTCGGGATTTTGCTTCGGCGTAGTGTATGCCATTGAAATGGCGGAAGAAATACTGGACCAAGATGGTCAGCTGTATTGTCTGGGCGACATTGTGCACAACGATGAAGAAGTAGCGAGGTTGGAAAAAAAGGGACTGAAAATCATTGGGTACGGAGAACTTGCGGAACTTCGCAACAAGAGAGTGCTTATCAGGGCGCACGGCGAGCCGCCTTCTACCTACAGGCTGGCTCTGGAAAATAACCTTGAACTCATAGATGCCTCCTGCCCTGTAGTATTAAAACTTCAGAACCGCATCCGAAACACCTTTGAAAAAGAGCCCCATGTTTATATTTTTGGCAAGGAAGGCCATGCCGAAGTTTTGGGCCTACTGGGTCAGACAAATGGCAAAGCCACTGTTTTTCAATCCCTTGAAGAATTGGATCTGAAAACAATGCCAAGGAAAATCTCTTTGTACAGCCAGACTACAAAAAGCACCGAAAGCTTCTATAAAATTCACAAAGCCCTCACCGAAAGTGGTATTGAAGTAGATTTGAATGATACCATCTGCCGTCAGGTGTCAAACCGTGACGGTGAGTTGCGGCATTTTGCCACGCAGTTTGATGTAGTGATTTTTGTAAGCGGCCTGAAAAGCAGCAATGGCAAAGTCCTGTTTCAGGCATGCAAGGAATCTAATCCCAATACTTATTTTGTATCCTGCAAGGAAGGCCTGAAAACAGACTGGTTCAAAACCGGACAAACGGTTGGGATTTGCGGAGCCACCTCCACCCCGATGTGGCTGATGGAGGAAATACAAATTGAATTGCTTTCATTTTAACAAATCAAAAAATCAAAAAAACATGAAAAGAAGTGCAAGCGCCCACTGGGCAGGCTCAGGAAAAGAAGGGAAAGGACATTTGAGCACCCAATCTCAGGTACTTCAGCAGGCTCAATATTCCTTCTCCAGCCGGTTCGAAGAAGGCATCGGCACCAATCCCGAGGAATTGATTGCCGCAGCGCATGCGGGTTGCTTCACCATGAAACTGAGCTTTGTACTGCAGGCTGCAGGTTTTGTCGCCACAAGTCTGGATACCAGAGCAATTGTTACCCTGGAAAATGGCACCATTCCTGCCATTCTTCTGGAATGCGAAGCTCAGGTTCCGGGATTGGATAATGATAAATTTCAGGAATTTGCTGCCGATGCGAAGGCCAATTGCCCCGTTTCCAAACTGCTGAATACCGAAATCAGCCTCAGTGCGAGCCTGAAATAAGCAGTTCTTCCGAAATCATGTTTTCACCTGTAGTCTGATCCAGATATTACAGGTGAAGGCAGTTTAAGCGAAGTTAACCTTCAGTATGTCAGTCTGCTGCAGTATCGGCCTCCGATTTTACCAAAATCTGGCAGGTATTACGGGAACGCTGGTCCAGAATTACAGATTTGTTTTTTACCATCATCTCCATTGCCCAGGGGGTATAATTTTTAATGGTGTAAAGGGTCAGATTCTCATTGTATAAAACTGAGTAATGGTTTTTCATGTGTGAAACAATGCGGGCCACCACATCCTGTTTCAGTTCTGTAACCACCGAAATACTCAGGGCCGAAACCTGCAGCATATGAATTTTCAGATTTTCCTGACTGAAAGCATGCAGGATTTCCGAAATATTCTCCTCGGCCATAAAAGAAAAATCCTTCGAAGTAAAAGAAATCAGGGTTTGATTTTCCTTTCGGATAAAGGCCGGGTCGTTCCAACTCACCATTTCAGGCCCGATCCGGGTCCCCTCTTTGTCAGGATCAAGAAAACTCCGAACCCGCAAGGGTATTTCTTTTTGAGCCAAGGGTCTGATGGTCTTTGGATGGATAACAGTAGCCCCGTAGTAGGTGAGCTCGGCTGCATCGTGGTAGCTGAGCCGGGGGAGTAAAACCGCACCCTGCAGCCATTTCGGATCTGCATTGAGTACGCCGGGCACATCTTTCCAGATGGTTACAGATTCAGCATTCAGAAAATGACCCAGCAAGGCGGCGGTATAATCAGAGCCTTCGCGGCCCAGGGTGGTCAGATTCCCTGATTTTGTCCCTCCTATAAAGCCTTGGGTAATCACTATGCCGGTTTTGAGCAGTGGCTCCAGTTCTTTGCGAATGAGCCGGCCGGTTTCATCCATATCCACCCGGCCCTCACGCCAGGTCATATCGGTAGAAATCAGAAAACGGGCATTCTGAAGAAAAACCTGAACCCCTTTCTTTTTCATATACAGATATACAATCAGCGTGGAAAGGTATTCCCCAAAAGGAACCACCTGATCGTAACCCATGTCGTAATCAATGCCTTTGGAGTGCAGCAACTGAAACTCGAGCCGGGTAAAATAGCGGCTCAGGGCCTCGAAGGATTCTGCTTCTCCGCTGCCAAATAAATCGGCAGCAATCAGCAGATGGGATTGCCTGAGGGCCTCGAATTCTTCGCGGTAGTCGCTGCCCTCCCGGGCCTTTTCAAAAAGAACTTCCAGAGCATTGGTGGTTTTGCCCATGGCCGAAATCACCACCGCCAGGTTATTGGGTGAGCCCTGCCGAAGCATAATTTCAGCAGCGTTGCGCACGCCTCCGGCATCCCTTACCGATGCACCTCCGAACTTAAATATCCGAACCAATTTTTTTAATTTTACTACAAATAAAAGGGAAAAGCTCAGGCATCCATCTGTCCTGCCAGAATCCGGATGCCTTCAGCAAAGGAATGTGGCTTGTAGCCGAGTTCCTTTTCGGCCTTGGAAATATCAAACCCTGTTCTGGGCGGCCTTTTTGCCGGCTGAGAAAAGGTTTTGGCCGAAGCCTTGGTTATCAAACTTTTATCCAAATGAAAATAATCACAGGTCTCCATGGCCATTTCAAAAGGGGTCATCAACTCGCGGCCTGAGATATTGAAAATACCGCTTGCCTTGTTTTTTGCTATCATATAGCAGCCCATGGCCAAGTCTTCTGCCAATGTGGGAGTACGAAACTGATCATCCACCACCTGAATATTTTTTCCCTGCTCCAGACTGGCTTTCACCCAGAGAATAATGTTGGAACGGCTAAGACCGGGTGCAATGCCGTACACCAGGATGGTGCGAACAATGGCCCAGGGACAGGCAGCAGTTTTCACAATCTCTTCGGCATCGAGTTTACTTTGCCCGTAGATGCTGATGGGATTGGGAATGTCTTCTTCCCTGAGCGGCCCTTTGGTACCATCGAAAATAAAATCCGTGGAAAGGTGGATGATCTGCGCTCCGGCAGCTTCACAGGCTCTGACCACATTCCGGGTGGCTTCCACATTGAGCAGCCGGCATTTTTCCGGATTCAGCTCGCACTCGTCCACATTGGTGAGGGCAGCCGAGTGGATGACAACATCTGGCTTAAACTCCTGAAAAACCGTGCTACAGTCATCCTGAAGGCTGATATCACAGACCTCGTAACGGGCATTGTCCGGAAGATTCAGGATCCGGCAAGGGCCCAGTCCGGTAGCCAATACTTCTGTATTTTTTTGGGTTCCGAGCAGGGAAACCAGTTTTTGGCCAAGCAATCCATTGGCCCCGGTTATGGCAATTTTCATATGGTATCAGGGGCCAAAAGTAAGCAGTCCGGCCTTTTTTATCACGGCTTTTTGAGGCAGGGGGTATCCATCAGATCAGGCCCTCTTTTTTCATCAGTTTCAGCAAAACCGGCTCCACCGCATGGCGGATTTCCTTATTGGCATAAGCAATCCAGCCTACTTCATCCAGCAGATTGAATGGTGCATCAAAGGGCCTGCCCCGGCTGTCGGTGATTTCCAGTCCTGCTTCTTTCGCAATCAGCACCATACAAATGTCATAGGGATGGCAGGTATGGCTTTTTGGTTTTCCTTCGGCCGCCAGCCTGGCATACAAAAGGTCCCGAATATCAGCCACAAAACGATCGTGGCCCATGAGCATTTCATACAGCTGACCCCCGGTAGAAATGTATTGATCCTCAAGAATCATATTTCTTCCGCTCAAGGTATCCGGATACAGGATTTCGGCCAGGGCATCATCTATCCGGGCCAAAATTTCCCTTCCAGGTGAAAAAAAGCGGGCAATTTGTGCAAATCCACCCCGGAGGTGGGTAGCCTGCGAAGGCCTGAATAGTAAATTTTCGGTATGGCCGCTTACCAGATTGTACCGCAGGCCATGGGCGCCTTTTCCATTGATGGCAAAGAGGCAATCGCTGAAGAGCATTTTGCCGGTTGGGAGTTCGGTCATCAGGGCGGCTTCTATGTCCGAAAGTCTCAGAGAAGGCTTCCAGGGTGCGGCTCCTGCCAGAAAAAATCCGGGCCGCTTGTTGTACATAATGCCCCTTGTACCATCAATGGGGTCAATAATGATTGCCCAGGCGGGGTTTTGGTGCTTCTTTACACCCAAAAAAATGCCTGTTTCCGCATCCCCTATTCCCTCTGCCATCAAAAAAATTCCTCCCACTCTTTCTGCCTCTTGTTCCAGGACAGGCAATAGAATTTCTTCCACTTGGCGGTCAATCTGGTAAATGGTATCCTCTTTGCCTTCCCGGTAAACTGTACTCAGGACTTCAATATCCTGCTGCCTGAGCTGAGCATACACCTTATCCCTTACGGCGGCTCCGGCTCTTTGAAGAATTTCAATAATGGTTTGATGCTTGCTCATTTTTCAGGACTGAAAGAGAATGGAAATTCATGGCAAAATCAATTTCCGCCACCGCATGAAAGCCCGGATAGCTTGCCGGCACCAAAAAAAACCGGCTCCCTTCGGGGGGAAGCCGGCTTCTGTAATAAGCGGATGAGCAAAATATCAGTGGGTAGCCAGATAATTCGCTACCGACTCCCGGGATTCTTTCATGGCATCCTTGCCTTCATCCCAGTTGGCTGGGCAAACTTCTCCATATTTTTCAGTGTACTGAAGGGCCTTTACCAAACGAAGGGTATCGTCAATGTTTCTTCCCAAAGGAAAATCATTGATAACAGAATGGCGCACAATGCCTTTTTTGTCAATCAGAAAAGTTCCACGCATGGCGATGGGCACTCCTGAAAACTGCAGTTCACCGGCTTCGTTGTACTCGTAATCTCCGGCCAATACACCAAAATTGGTAGCGATGGTTTTGGCTGTGTCAGCTACCAGAGGATAGGTAACACCTTCAATACCACCATTTTTCTTGGGTGTCATCAACCAGGCCAGGTGGGTTTCGGGGGTATCGGTTGAGCAACCCACCACCACAGTGTCCCTGCTTTCAAACTCAGCCAGTTTCTCCTGAAATGTGAGGATTTCGGTCGGGCAGACATAGGTAAAGTCCTTGGGATAAAAGAAAAATACCACATACTTTTTTCCCAGATATTGGTCGAGAGAAAAGTTATCCACTATTTCTTCTCCATTGATTACTGCACCTGTTGAAAACGAAGGTGCTTTTCTTCTTACGATACTCGTCATGAAAGTTGATTAAAATTGAATTGATAAATTAGTAATGCTGTTAAAAAAAAATCGAAGGATTAAAGGTCAAACTCAGGTGATACTTTTTCCAAAAATCTGAACATCCAGTCCCTCTACCT
>JBIKMV010000133.1:0-7952 GCA_044359055.1 Catalimonadaceae bacterium | reverse complement strand
TTTCCAGTATCTGAATGGCAGAATCGGGCCGGTTCAGATACTTGCCGTACAGTTCGGCCACTTTCATAGAAAGTTCGAAATAATTCAGAAACTGGCTTTGCGACAGGAGCCGGTAATCGGCAATTAGTTTTCTAACATCTTCTTTTACAATGGGATAGGTGTTTTTTACCAGGTTCTCCTGCAGCAGAATGATTTTTTGTTGGGCCAAAAAACGGTATTGACTCGCAGGAAAATCGCGGATGATGAAATCGAAGCACTTTATGGCCACCTTAATCTGCTCATTGTTTACAGCATATTCACCCAGTTGATAGGTACGGGTGCCGCCGGTGTTTTGAAGCTTGTCAAGGGCTTTATTCTGCACCAGAGCGCCTTCGAAATCCTTATTCTGCAAATAGATCCAGGCCAGCATCTCGGGATACAAAATTTCATTCGGGCGAACCTGAATTTTTTTCAGCAGTTCGGCCTGCAGAATGTTCGAAAGATCCTGATTTTGAATGGGTTCCTGCAGGTATGCCTGCATTTCTGTCATTTCGGTTGTTTTCTCATCCAGCAGACGGAGAACAGTGGCGGTGAGTTCCGGATATTTTTTTTCCTTAAACTGAAGAACAAAAATTTCTCTCCAGAATTGACCCAAACCAAAGGTACGGACAGCGGATTCGAGCAAAGACGAGGCATAGGCAGTTTTTTCCTGCTCCATAAAGAACTGATAACCAAGGCGGGTTCTGGATTCACTTTTCAGTAACCAGGGATTCAATTTTTCCCTGATATAATTTTCTGCAGCCGCAGGATCTTTTTTACTGTTGAGATAGTGAAGATATAGGGCCGTTTGATATCTAAACTCCGAAGGATGCCTTTTTTGAAATTTCCGTATCAGTCCTTCCGCTTTTCCTGGTTTTAATTTCTCTATACATATCAGATAGTTATCGAAAATAAGGCCATCCATATTCTCATCCCCAGCCAAATCTTCATAGATTTCGAGGGCTTTGGCATGATTTTCTCTTTTTACATACTCATCAGCCAATTCCTTTTTTTCCGGGGAGGGCTGAGCGGCAATGGAAATAATCAGAGCCTTAGTTAAAATAAGAAGCAGGTACTTTTTCAAAATGCCGGTTATCCACAGTTTCCACAGCACAAAATTAAACTACTAATATTTAATTCTTTTTTGTTTCTTTTGTTAAGGGTGTGGATATGTGGATAAGTTCTGTGGATAATTAAAGTGTTCCTTTAAATTCAGGAATAAAAACGGCTGTAAAGCAAATGTTAAGGAGTGAAGGCAAGACGAAAAATTTCTGAAACTTTTGGTGGAGTCGAAAGTGGATGGTCGGGACCCAACTTGTGGACGAATGAGCGGATTTGGTTTTTCAGTCGGAACTTTGTGGATGGTTTTTAATTTATCCACATTCTGCCTTAGACTTGTCCACAAATTTATCCCTGCAAGAAAAAAAGTTAAATAATTAATAATCAATGGAATACAGAATTGAAAAAGATACGATGGGAGAGGTAAAGGTGCCTGCTCATGCGTATTGGGGTGCGCAAACCCAAAGGTCAAGAGAAAATTTTCAGATTGGAGGGCATACCATGCCACGGGAGGTGGTCTATGCTTTTGCTTATTTAAAAAAGGCTGCGGCCATGGCCAATGCCGAGCTGGGTGTGCTGCCAAACGACAAGTCTCAATTAATCGGAAAGGTCTGCGATGAAATTCTGGCAGGTAAACTGGACGATCAGTTTCCGCTTGTGGTGTGGCAGACGGGTTCCGGAACCCAATCCAATATGAACCTGAATGAGGTGATTGCCAACCGGGGCCATGTGCTGCAAGGTGGTAATCTGTTGGACGAAAAAAAGGTTCTTCATCCCAACGATGATGTCAACAAATCACAGTCATCGAACGATACTTTCCCTACGGCAATGAGTATTGCTGCGGTTAAAGTTTTAAAAGATAAAGTAATTCCCATGGTTTCGGCTTTGCGTGATGAGCTGAAAGCCAAATCCGAAACTTTTAAAAATGTAGTAAAAATAGGCCGAACCCACCTGATGGATGCCACGCCCCTAACTTTGGGACAGGAGTTTTCGGGTTATGTGGCGCAATTGACACAGGGCATTCATCATATAGAACAAAGTATTGCACATCTTTCTGAGTTGGCATTGGGTGGAACGGCAGTTGGTACAGGGCTCAATGCACCAAAGGGATATGATGTTCTGGTTGCCAAAAAGATATCAGAACTCACAGGTTTTCAATTTGTAACAGCCCCGAATAAATTTGAATCTCTTGCAGCTCACGATTCCATGGTTTTTGCCTCAGGTGCCTTGAAAACACTGGCAGTCTCGCTCATGAAAATCGCCAATGATATCCGGTTGCTTGCTTCCGGTCCCCGCTCCGGCCTTGCCGAAATCCTGATTCCGGAAAATGAACCCGGTTCCTCTATTATGCCGGGTAAGGTAAATCCGACCCAATCGGAGGCGCTTACCATGGTTTGTGCGCAGGTGATTGGCAACGATGCTGCCATTGCAGTAGGAGGGATGAACGGACACTTCGAACTGAATGTATTTAAGCCGGTAATCATATTCAATTTCCTTATGGCTGCCAATCTGCTTGCCGATGCAAGTGATTCATTCAGAAAGAATTGTGCAGCAGGCATTGAGCCAAATACCCTTTACATAAAGAAACATCTGGACAATTCGCTGATGCTGGTTACTGCTCTGAATACCCATATCGGGTACTATAAGGCTGCCGAAATTGCAAAAAAAGCGCATAAGGAAAATCTGACCCTTAAGGAAGCAGCTTTGCAATTAGGCCATGTTACTGCAGAGCAGTTTGATCAGTGGGTCAGGGCAGAAGATATGATTTAAAATCCCGGGTCCGGTTTGATATTTTCCAGATCCCAACCGGGCTTCAGCTCCAGAATTTCTGGAAAAATATACAGAGGCTCTGCTTTTCGCAGGGCCTCTTTGTTTCCACCGGTATACATCCCGTTACCGTCTTTATCCAGATACATCTGAATACGATATCGGTCCGGTTTCAGGCTGAAAGAAAATTTTCGGCCTTCTGAAGTTCTCAAAAGCCTGCCTTTCAGGTCAGTTAGCTCCAAAATTAATCTTTCCTTTCCATCATAAATTACCTCTCCTGATATGGTTCCCGGATTTTCAAGGTCATCGCCGGTTATCCGGATAGAATCCCTTTTCTGTGTTTCGAGATTGAACAGTACAAGGGAGTCTGTTCGCCATTTCAGTTTTCCTGTTTTTGGCTGGTTTAATTTGAAGGTAAAGCCGAAATCCAGTTTTTCAGGTTCGGTTTTTACCCAAACAGAATCAAAAGTATAATCCAGTTTTTCCGGATGTCTCAGCACTTTCCAGTTCCACAGTGTTTTGATTTTCAATATTTTGCCTTCTTTGAAAATATCAATACTTTTTTCTGAGGGTATTGTATTCAGGCTTCTGATGGAGTCGGTTTCGCTCAGCAGGATGGTGTCTGCATAAGCGTTGCCCAGACTGTCGGTATAGCGGTACGACAGGTTTTTCTTTACCGGGAATAGCCTGAAGAGAGTTTTCTCCCGGTTTGAAGCTATTACCTTTTGCTGAAATTTTTTATCTGCCTTTATCCAGACGCTGCTTTCCACCAAGCAGGTATCTCCTTTTCTCAGTGCAAATGTCTTTACAGGTTTATATTTCTGAGGGAGAAGGCGTCCTTTCAGAGAGACTGAGGAATCGAGCCGGAGGCTGTCAATCCACAGAGGCCCATCTTCTTCTTCGTAACTGTAGTTTTCATTGCGGTCCTGAAATATCTGCATCTCATAGCGGTCGGCATTCAGGCCCCTTAGCAGAAAAGGTTTCATGGAGTCTGTCAGTGCTGTAAAGACCTGCTTGTTTTTCTTGCTAAGCAACATGAGCAAGCGATGATTTGCTTGTTTCCTATCGGTATATTCTGCCCTGGCCTCTACCGTCAGACTATCCAAAGAAGGGCCCGTACTGAACACTATGCTGGTGTCTTTCAGCTTGTTGCCTTCTCTTTCATCCTTAATTTTTCCTTTCAGATTCAGGACATAGGTAGTATTGGGCATAAAGCCCGAGTCCGGGGTGATTTTCAATCGCTTCGATCCGGCAGAGGCAGTGCAACTGGTTTTGGGAGAAAGAAACTGCACCTTGAAATTGTCTTCTGCTACTTCTTCACTGAACAGAAGTTGAATGTTTTTTCCTTTGAAATTCAAGGTTTTATCTCCAGGTACGCAGGCCAGTAGCCGGGGTGCCTCGCTGTCTTTGGGGCCGCCTTCGGGATTTTTTACGCTGGCGCATGATACCAAAGCCAAAAGCATAGCGGAGATAAGATATGGCCTCATTTGCTGCGGGTATTAAACAAAACAATCAATAGAATGCTGATTCCCAGAATGAGCGAAGCGGCAATGGGAATGTCCTTCTTTTCAGATTTTCCGTGTCTGCCCGTTTCCTGTTTGCTGCTGTCGGTGCTGATGAAAAACCGGGTGCTGTCTGTTTCCAATATTATCAGGGTTTCATCCAGATAGTGAGCAAGGTAGAGCCTTCTGAAGGATGTTTTTTACCATGCAGATACGAGCGTAGGCCTTTCAGAATACCGCCAACCGGATTTTTATTTTCGTACCGGGCCGAGATCATCCCGATATAGAAGGGATCAAGAGGCAGCTGACCGCAGTATACCTGCTTCATCCCCAGATTTTCCATAAATGTGGAAAGGCTCTCCAAATTCCAGTGGTATAAATGTCTGGGAACATCCCAGGCTGCCCAGTGAACGCCGAATTCCCGGCTGTCTATCGAGTTCTGATTGGGTACGGCAATGGCCATCACACCCTTTTTTCGAAGTACGGAAACCAGCTTTTCCATAGTGTCCCTGAGTTGGTGTATGTGTTCTAGTACATGCCACATACTGATGGCATCATATTCCTTACCTGCAGGAAGGCTGATCAGATTGGGGTACAGGGTTTTGCCAGTTCGGGATTTAAAATTGTCTCTTGCCAGTTCAGAAGGTTCAATACCCTCGGCATCCAATCCTTTTTTAAGGAGATATTCCGTAAAAGTACCTTCTCCTGTGCCATAGTCCAGAACTTTCTGCCATTCGGGGATGAATTGCCGGATCAGTTGAAATTTTTGTCCCAGCATATAATCCCGCGCTGATTTATACACGATAGAGAAAAGATTTTGTTTCTTTTCAGAATCATGGCTGGCATAATTTGCCGAATCGTAATACCGCCCGATTTCCTCTTCTGCGGGTCTGTTTTGGGTAAATTTCAAACCACAATTACAGCATTGAAACACCGGAAAAACCTCTTTGCTGAAGTAGAAATCAGGTATATCGGTATATTTTTCTATTGCCACCGAGTTACATGCGGGACAATTATCTAAAATTTCAATCTTCATCGGCGTTTACAGCATAAAGGAGTAAGATAGACAAATCAGCCTGCGAAATACCGCTAATTTTTTTTGCTTCGCCAAGTGTTTTGGGCCTGAGTTTTCCGAGTTTTTCCCGGGCCTCTTTCGACAGGGTTTTGATGTCTGCAAAATCTACATTACGCCTGAGTTCCTTGTTTTCACTTTCGGATATCTTCAGTGCTATCTGACCTTCTTTTTCGATGTAGGGTTGGTATTTTATGCGGATTTCTGCTTCTTCAAGTTCTTCCTCTTTGGCATCAAAGGGATTTAACATTTCATCAAAATGTTTAAAATCAGCAACTTCCAGTTGAGGTCTCTTCAAAAGGCTTTCCAGACTAGCTTTCTCTGAAATGGCCGGAGTACCCATCGACTCCAGGAATGAATTGATATCGTCAGGTGTAAACTTCAGGGTTTTCCAGTGTTGCAGCAATTTTTGAATCCTGCTTTCTTTTTCCTGAACATTTTGCCTTCTTTTTTCTGAGGCTAGTCCTGCCTGAAATCCTTTTTCCGTAAGCCTAGAATCGGCATTGTTTTGCCGCAGTAGGGTTCGAAATTCAGCCCTTGAAGTAAACATGCGGTAGGGTTCTTCGGTGCCTTTGGTAATCAGGTCATCTATCAACACACCAATATAAGCTTCTGAGCGGTTTAGGATAAAGGGATTTTCTTCTTTAATTTTCAGGTGGGCATTCATACCGGCCATCAGTCCCTGACACGCCGCTTCTTCGTAGCCGGTGGTGCCGTTGATTTGTCCTGCAAAGTACAGGTGTTCTACCAGATAGGTTTCCAGAGTAGGTTTCAGTTGGGTAGGGGGGAAGTAGTCGTACTCAATGGCATATCCCGGTCTGAAGATTTTTGCATTTTCTAATCCGGGTATTTGCTTCAATGCCTCCGCCTGCACTTCGTAGGGGAGTGATGTAGAAAAGCCGTTTACATAAATTTCAATGGTATTCCATCCCTCGGGTTCAATGAAAATCTGATGTCTTTCTTTGTCGGCAAAGCGGGTAATTTTATCTTCTATGGAAGGGCAATACCTTGGTCCCAAACCCTGGATCCGTCCTGTAAACATAGGCGACTGACTGAATCCTTTTTCCAGAATGTTGTGGACTTTTTCATTGGTGTAGGTAATCCAGCAGCTTTTTTGTTTTTCGGCGGCAGTGGTTTCTTCTGAAAACGAGAATTTTGATGGCTTTTCGTCCCCGGGTTGTTCTTCCATTTTGGAATAATCCAGGGAGCGCCCATCCAATCGGGGAGGGGTTCCGGTTTTCATTCTTCCCGCTTCAAACCCTAGTTCAAGCAGTTGTCCGGTAAGTCCGGTAGCGGAAGATTCTGAAATTCTTCCTCCTTTCATTTGTTTTTCGCCTATGTGGATGAGACCGTTGAGGAAGGTACCATTTGTCAGAACTACAGCCTCGGCCTCTATTTCATATCCGAGTTGTGTTCTCACGCCGGTCGCCCGGCCATTCCTGACCAGAAGGTTCACTACGGTATCCTGAAGAAAATCAACCCGTGGATTGCTTTCCAAAGCAAGACGCCATTCTTCTGCAAAGCGCCAGCGGTCATTCTGCGCTCTTGGGCTCCACATAGCAGGCCCTTTCGACCTGTTCAGCATGCGGAATTGAATGGTGGTTTTATCGGTGATGATGCCCGACATTCCACCAAGAGCGTCTATTTCGCGGACAATCTGTCCTTTGGCTACGCCACCCATAGCAGGATTGCAGCTCATTTGCCCGATCGTTCCCATATTCATGGTAATCAGCAAAACCCTTGAGCCCATGCTTGCAGCTGCCCATGCAGCTTCGCATCCGGCATGTCCGGCACCTGCCACAATTATGTCGTATTTTTCAAACATCCTTTTGTTTTGTTGGGTGTTCCACGTGGAACATGTTCGGGTTCATTTCTACTTGCATCAGGCGAGTTCTCTTAAATCTACGGGTATCACCCGGCTAATGCCTTGTTCGGGCATGGTCACACCATAAATAATATCTGTGCTCGCCATCGTCCTTTTGTTGTGGGTAACTATGATAAACTGACTTTCATCTGAGAACTTCCGGATGATGCGGTTGAATTTGTCGATATTGGTATCGTCGAGCGGTGCATCTGCTTCATCAAATATGCAAAACGGTGCCGGCTTGATCAGGTATATGGCAAACAGAAGAGAAATGGCCGTTAAGGTTTTCTCTCCGCCAGATAACTGATTGATAGTCAGCGGTCTTTTGCCTTTCGGACGGGCCATAATGTCAATCGGACTATCCAATGGTTCAGTGGGATTTTGCAAAACCAGGTCGCAGGTATCTTCTTCAGTAAACAGAGACCGGAACACTTTTCTGAAATTTTCCTGCACCTTCTGAAAGGTCTCCGAGAAATGCTCTCTTGCCACTTTTTCAATTTCGCCAATGGTGTTGGAGAGTGAATTTCGTGCCTCGAGCAGGTCCTTTTTCTGGTTTTCAATAAAATCGTGCCGTTCCTTGATTTCCTGGTAGGCTTCCCTTGCCATAAGGTTTATGGGGCCCATCCTTTCCAGTTGATTTTTAATGGATTGCGCCTTTTGCTTCCATTTT
>JBIKMV010000011.1:0-26115 GCA_044359055.1 Catalimonadaceae bacterium | reverse complement strand
CTGGAGGGGAGTTAGCTCCAACTTTGCCGATGGCAACAACTGGACTTCAGGCTGGGCTCCCAGTTCAGGCAGCAGAAATGTAATCATAGGGAATACCGCCAACAATCCTTCTATTTCATCAGGCAGCTTTTCGGTTGGAAACCTTACTTTTAACGGTACTGGCCGCATTTCGGTTGGCACCGGGTCGACACTTAACATCAAAGGCAATCTTAACAATGCATTTAACGGCTTCGATGGTCCGGGAACTGTAGCTTTCAATGGCACTTCGGCCCAAACGCTTTCGGGATATACTTTTGTAAGCGATGGAGCATCCAATTTTTTGATAGACAATGCTGCAGGGGTAAGCCTTTCGTCAGGGGCAAAACTCGAAACCCACGGAGGTTTAAAACTTCAGAGCGGTGTATTTGATGTATCAGGTGGTACTTTAATTCTGGGTTCTGATGAAAATGGACAAGGCCGCCTTCTCAAGGTAGAAAGCGGAGCTTCTCTGAATGGAAACATAACCTACGAAAAGTACCTTACAGGATTAACCTCCACACCCAATGGTGGTTGGTATTTTGTAACTCCAACCACCTCAGGATTTACCGTAGGAGGATATGATCAGGGTGGAAACAACCTGCACCCTGCCTCATTCATTCCTTCCAATCCTGATCCGGCATCAATCTATTATTATTCACCCAGTGGAGGAGGTTTCGATGAATTCGGATGGTCTAAATTTTCCAGTGGCTCCACAACAATAACTTCGGGTCAGGGAATCAGGGTCTGGGCTCGGAAAGTAACCTCAAACAGTCAATTTGTATACTCCGGTAGTCATATAAGCAGTGTTCCTTTTTCGCTTTCCTATTGTGCTTCTGGTTGCTCTTACCCTACAAATGGTGCTTCAAACGGCTGGAACTTTTTGGGTAATTCCTTCCCTTGTACAATAGATTGGAATGCACCTACAGGCTGGACCAAAACCGGAATAGACGGCAATGCTGTTTTTGTATGGAATGCGGCATCTCAGAATTATTCTACATATAATGGATCCATGGGACTGAATGGCGGAAGCCGTTACATAGCGGGTGGTCAGGCTTTCTTCGTAAACGCCACATCCGGTTCTTCTGCCCTCAGTATGAATGAAGATGTAAAGGCAGATATTTACACTTCAGGGCTTCGAATGGCAACCGAAGAAATCAGCGGATTAAAAATTTCGGCCATTTCAGGAAACCGCAGGGATGAAATTTTTCTGGATATGACACCCGGACACGAAACTGTAACCGCTCCCAAGCTTGACAATCCGGGTATTACACTTAGTTTTTTTAATCCCCGGTACAGTATCGCTGCTCCACAGATGGTAATGGAAAATGGAAGCATTCTGCTCAAGCTGCTTCGTGCTTCAGGAGCTTTTAGTTTCGAATTGGAAAAAATGGGACCTGAAGTGGCTTTTCATGAGTTTTATCTGAAAGACAATGTCAATGGTCAGCTTTTCCCCGTAAACGAAAATCTTTCAACTTTTAGTTTTTTCCCAACTGCCAATGACGCCGACCGGTTCAGCCTGATTGTGGTAAACAGCACCACTTCAGCAAAAGGTAAAATCCCAAGCAGCTTTTCTGTTTATCCGAATCCTTCCAATGGCAAGGTGGTTCTTCGGAATGCAAACCATCTGAAAGGCTCTTACAATGTTACCGATCTGAGCGGCAAGGTGATATTAAGCGGCAATCTTTCAGGGGTAGATCAAAACCTGAATTTCGAGAATTTGCCTGCCGGCCAGTATCTGATCAGATTTACAGAAAACCCTGAAGTACTCAGGTTTTCAAAACTGTAATTTAATTTTCACTTTTTAGAAAGCCACCCTCTGCAAAGGGGGTGGCTTTTTTTTGGCACCGAAAATACTGCTTATTGCATCTTCCAAGATTTGCTTTCCTATGACCGAATTGAAAGAAAACCACAATCCCCATCCTGATGAACCGAAGTCAATTCCGGACTGGCTGAAAAACCTTCAGGAAAATTCCTGGGAACTGGAGCTGCTGGTTTCAGGAGGTGCTGTTTTTACCTTGATTCAACTTCCTGAATACTTCTGGAACTGGATTACCGCCTTGCGGATTCAGACCTCCCTGCCCGGGTTTTCCCTTTTTTTAATTTGTGGCATCCTGGGAATAAAAATTCTTACAAACGGATTTATCCTTCACCTGATTTTGCGGGCTTACTGGCTGGCTATGGTTTGTCTGAATTTTGTGTTTCCATCCGGAATAAACCCCAAAACAGCAAAACACCGCTTTCCCTTCAAAAATCTCCATAATCAGGGTGACTTGAAAAACCTGATAATGAAAGTAGATAAGGTTTGCGGTCTGGTAATCTTTTGCTCCATCTCTTCGGCCATTCTTCTCCTGTGCATTTTGTTTGCCTTTGGCATACTCATTTTGCTGATGGTTCAACTCGAATCTTCTTCCTTCGATTTTGCTGGAGAGGTGACCGGTATTCTGGCGGCTGTTTTTTTCGGTCTGGGTGTTTTATACATTCTGGACCTCTTTTCACTGGGAATACTACGAAAAATAAAACTCCTTTCTTTTCTGGTTTTCCCTTTTTTCCGCCTGTTTGATTTCCTCACATTCCGTAGTTTTTATCAAAGGCCTCTGGTTTTCTTTGGAAGCAATGTGAGAAAAGGCAGCTTTTTTCTGGCAGCCTTCATTTTTTCTTTCGTCACAGTTCTGACAGTCTATTCATCGGTTTTCAGAAAAATGGGATGGAAAAATCCGTTTGATTTCAGGGAATACCGGTTTTCTATGACGCGTCAGGGGTACTCTATGGGCCATCGCCTGTATGCAGATGAAGCCGACTGGGATGACAGGCAAATTGTCTTCATTCCCTCAAAAATTATCCGGGATAATGTATTGCAGGTAAACATAACCTACATAAAAGGAATGGACGACTTCATCAGGGCGAGCCATCCCGCAGATTCCATGAGATTTTTGGAAAATATAGCCGAATTGAGTGTGGATGATACCATAGTAGAGAATGTAAAATGGTTTGACCGCTGGGAAAAAGACCTCAGCAATATCGGGATTACGGCGATGGTTCCCTTAGAAAATCTGCCCAATGGTTTGCATTTCCTCAAATTGAAAAGTCCGGATTTGCCGTATTCTAATTTCAGGCAAATCGTAAAAGAAAAGGGTAGAGAGTTTGTTATCCCTTTCTGGAAGGATGTTCACTGAAACCGGTTCTGCTTGTTGCCGTTGCCATGGCGCATAAGACCATGTTTTCTTTTCCTTGCTGCCGGATGTAAGTCATCACTTTCTGAAAAATGCGTGGTTAATTTGCAGATCCTTCGAAATCCGTTTTGAGTCATTTTCAGCTATTTTGGGAACATCATCCTGCATGGCTTCTGCCCTGCTTTGTATTTGCACTGGCAGCAGCCTGGTTTTTCTACTCCGGAAAACAGGATTGGCCAAAATGGGCCCGCCTGAGCCTTACAGGCATTAGAACTCTGGTTCTCTTCATCCTTCTGGCTTTGCTCCTCAATCCCCTCATCCGAAAAATGAAGGAAAATATCCTTCCTCCTGTTACCATCCTTCTTGTAGATGATTCCGAATCGGTACCCATGGGTACATCTCCCGACTCGCTTCAAATTTTGAAATCTGCATTGAAAGAACTGAAAAAAAAACTCGAAGACGATGGCTCCCAAGTGGTGGTATCAGGACTCAAGGCTGACCTGAAGCCCGATTCGATTTCCTTCACCGGCAAGGAATCTGCCCTGACCGAAAGGATTTCGGCCCTGCAGGAAGAATTCGACAATCAAAATATTTTTAGGGTAATCCTGGCTTCAGACGGAATCAACAACAAGGGACCTGAACCGGGGCAAAAACAGTTTCCCTTTGTGGTTCACACTATTCGGCTTGGAAATCCCAACCCGAGGAAAGATTTGGTGGTAAGTGAAGTAAAGGCCAATAAGATGGCTTTCAAGGGCAATACTTTTCCCGTATCGGTACTCATCAAAGGACGAAAACTGGAAGGAAGTCCCGTTTCGGTTTCCATTTCTGAAAATGGAAAAATACTGCAAACCCGAAGTTCTGCAATCGGTCAGAATGGTCTTGCTTCTATGGAATTTGTTTTGAAAGCCGAAAGCAAGGGAATTCACGGATATCAGGTCAGGGTTGAGGCGCTTGCCGGAGAAATTACCACGGCGAACAATACCCAAAATACCTTTGTAGAAGTAATTGACGGCAAGCAGAAAATCCTTCTTGCTGCCGCCCATCCGCATCCGGATATCAAAGCCATCCGGGCGGCCCTTTCGCCTTTGGGTCAGATTGAGCTGGATGTGGTGACAGGAGGGCAGAATGCGTGGAAAACCGATGATTACAATCTGGTGATACTCCATCAGCTGCCCGACCGCTACGGCACCTTCGGCCCGCAGGTTTCTAATATTTTAAAAGGCAGTACCCCTGTTTTTCTGATAGCAGGGAGCCATACCGATTTGGCAAGGCTCCGGCTTGAAGGCTCCGGTTGGCTGAAATTGCAGAATGGTGGTTTTATTCCTGAAGAGGTCACCACTGCTTTTCAACCTGATTTTCAACGGTTTCAATTTGAGAATGAATGGAAAGCTACCCTGGAAGACTTGCCGCCAGTAAAATCGTTGTCCTCTTCATATGAGTTTGCAGGTGGCGGAGAAGCCATCCTTTTGAAAAAACTGGGAAAAGCCACTGTTCCAACTCCACTACTTGCCGTACAGGTTCAGAATAACCCGAAAAGAGGGATTTTGTGGGGCGAAGGTTTCTGGCTCTGGCGCATGAATGAATATGCCCGCAAAGAAAATTTTCAGGCAACAGACAATCTATTGCAGAAAACCATTCAGCTTCTTGCCTCCACCGACAAAAAGAAAAAGCTGAAAATCTCACAGGCAAGAAATGAATATAACGAAGGCGAGCCTGCCCGGTTTTTTGCCGAAACTTTCAACCAGATTTTCGAACCTGTCTTCAATCAAAAAATCGAACTGATGCTGAAACGCAAAGACGGCAAAAAATGGAATTACTCTTTCTACAACAACAGCGATCAAAGCGCATTTCAAACCGAAAGTCTGGAACCAGGAGCCTATGCCTACACCGGCAGTGCCATGCTGAATGGCAAATTGGAAAAGGATGAGGGAGAATTTCTTATTAAACCTTCGGAAACAGAAACCCGGGAGCTGGAAGCCAACCACGCTTCCCTCGAAGATCTTGCCAAAAACAATCAGGGAAAATCTGTAGGCATTGTTCAGATCAGCAGGCTTTTTCCGGAAGAAGATGAAAAACCAAAGCCCCTGATTTCTTTTGCCGAATGGGACGAAACACTGCTCAACTCCTGGTGGATACTGCTTCTGATTGGAGTTCTGGTTTCTGCTGAATGGACCCTCAGGAAAATGCTGGGCAATCTGTAATTGAAAGCAGGGCTTGATTGCTTTTGAAAAAAATTGGGTCTGCTTGAAATGTTAATCTATTTTTGAAATTCCTGCAAAGCATGTCCTGCTTCCGAAAAATCCGCTCTGCCATTGAATCAGTTTCCGGAGATGAATAAAATCCTGTATTTCTTTTTTCTGCTGATTGCCATTCCGCTCTCCCTTCGTGCGGCTTCTCCTGATCAGCAAACAAAACCGGAACTGCGCTTTCCTTTCATTGAAAACAAGGGACAATGGCCGGCTGATTTTTTCTTTTCTACTTCCATTCCGGGGGGAAAGGTATTTCTGGGAAAAAATGAATTTCGATTCCATCTGATCCGGCCTCCGGCCCATGGGCCGCATAAGGGCCACAATGCGAAAGAAATGACTCCCGGTGGCCATGTTTACAGCATGGAGTTTGCCGGGGCGAGTACCCAAAACATTGAGGCCGGCGGAAAAACAGGCCCTGCACTGTACCACTTCTTACTCGGCAATGACCCTGAGAAATGGGGAATTGATGCTGCCTGTTCGGAAGATGTACTGTACCGCAATGTTTATCCCGGTATCGATCTGAAGGTAAAAGGCGGAACAGATTTCAAATACGACTTCATCCTGAAACCTGGGGCCGATCCGAAACGCATCAGGCTGAGATTTTCCGGCGTTGATAATCTGTCTATCCGCAAGGGCCGACTTCTGATTCCAACCTCAGCAGGATTGGTAGAAGAACATATTCCCTATGCGTTTCAAGTCATTGCCGGAAGGGAGGTTGCCGTAGACTGCCGGTTTCGGCTTCAAGGAAAAGAAGTTAGCTTTATTCCGGGCAAAAAATACGATGCACGGTATCCCCTGGTCATAGATCCTGCCCTGAAGTTTTTTACCTACAGCGGATCCCTTAGCGACAACTGGGGCAGTACGGCTGCCAGTGACCGCTTTGGCAACGGCTACCTGGCAGGCACGGTTTACGGCAATTCCTTTCCCGTCACATTGGGAGCTTATGATTTGAGTTTCAATGGCAATCCTCAGAACGCCAGCGACACCTATGACATTGGCATTCAGAAATTCAGTCCCGATGGCAGTCAGATGCTGTATTGCACCTTTCTGGGCGGCAATCAGGCTGATAATCCGCACAGCATCAATGTAGATGCACAGGGCAACCTGTTGATCATGGGCAGCACCTCCTCACTGAATTTTCCTGTGGTTGCAGGAGCATTTCAACTCGGCTTTGCAGGAGGAAACCCTACAGACCCTCTGGGCTTTGGCTATACCATGGCCAATGGCTCAGATCTTTTTATTTCGAGACTTTCAGCAACCGGCAATTTATTGCTGAACTCTACCTTTATCGGTGGCTCAGGCAACGACGGTATTATGGAAACTTCCGATACCCTTGTGATGAACTATGGCGATCAGTACCGGGGTGACATTGCCATTGCCCCCGACAACGGGGTGGTGGTGTCGAGCTACACCACCTCCTCCGATTTCCCCCTGAATCAGGCCTTTCAGCAGGCAGCCGGCGGGCAAATGGAAGGCATTGTATTCCGGCTTTCTGCCGACTTCAGTCAGCTGGTATGGTCCACCTATCTGGGCGGAAGCGGAAATGATGCCCTGCTCTCTGTACACCTTCAGGGAAACAACAAGGTTTTGGTTTGCGGGGGAAGCACCAGCCTGAATTTTCCTGTCACTCCGAATGCCATTAATGCTCAGGCGCCGCTTCCTGGCAGTTCCCGTTCGGGCAGGACGAATGCGGTGGTTTCTTCTTTTCAGCTGTCCGATGGCAGTCTCCTTTCTTCCACTTATCTGGGCAGCAGTCTGTATGATCAGGCCTATCTGGTAGAATCAGATGACGAAAACAATGTCTACATCCTCGGTCAGACATTGGGTCCGCTTACCCTCTCAGCCGGTGTATTCGGGTCTGAGGCCGGCACCATCCTGCTGATGAAATGCAATCCCGACCTGACTGCGGTTGCATGGCAAACCAAAATAGGGGCCTCCGGAACCGGCCTTGTCCCCTCCGCCTTTCTGGTGGACTCCTGCGAAAGAATTTACTTTTCAGGCTGGGGAGGAACCAATAATTATGGCAGGTCTTCCGGGTTTATGGGCGGCACAGTGCAGCAATTGCCTACCACAAGCGGAGCCATCAAGGCTACCAGCACCACCAGTTCCGAGTTTTACTTTGCCGTTTTAAGTCCGGATGCCAAAAATCTGGAATTCGGCTCCTTTTTCGGCGGGGCCTCCAGAGGAGAACATGTGGATGGAGGCATGAGCCGGTTCGACAAATCGGGCACCATCACCCAGGCGGTTTGCGGGTGCAGGAGCGGAAATAATTTTATTCCGGGTACTGCCGGTGCCTACAGCCAGAATATCCTTTCAGGTAATTGCAATCAGGGGCTGATAAAAATGGAACTGGGCATTCTCAGAGCTTTTTTCAGCATTTTTGCCAGCACCACCGGATGCAACAACACGGTCAATTTTTCGAATCAATCTCTGAACGGCCTGGCCTATACCTGGTATTTCGGCGATGGCGATTCACTTGTAAGCACTGCTGCACAGGTAAGCCACATCTATCCCAGCGGCGGCACCTATATCGTTACCCTGTATGCCAGCAATCCGTTTTTCTGTAAAAATGCCGTCAATATTTTTACCGATACCATCACGGTAAACCCGCAGAACAATCTGCCTGTTGACACCCTCTACATACGATATTGTCCGGGTGATACCTTTCAGGTAACCCTGCCCTTTCTGCCCGGTGTAACCCGAACCTGGCTGAACACTACCTATTTCGTTTCTCCGCCCAATACAAGCAATCCGGTGATTGCGCCCGCTGCGCCCCTTCTTTATCCCATCCGAAATGTCAACCTGCAGGGTTGCTCCACGATCAGTTATGTGCGCACCCTTGCCCCTGCCAATCAGCAGCTTTCAGTTTTGGCTTTGACTGATGAAGACAAATGCTCTGCTAGGGCAAAAGTTCGTCTGAAAGCCATCTCAAACGGTTCAGAATTTTACAGGTGGAATGTAAACGGTCAGGTTTTCACCGGCGATAGCCTCTTGTTTGAAAATCCCACACCCGGACCTTACAGGATTGTGCTGTTTGGAGTCAAACAATCCTGCCGCGATTCGGCAGAAAAGAAAATTGAGATTTCTCCCTACGATTTCCGGGTGGAGTCTGCCTTTGCCATTCGGCAGGAAAGCAACTCATGTGAGAAAAAATCCGTTTTTTTTGAAAACCAGACAAAATCTGCAAGCGGGTTTTTATGGGACTTCGGCGATGGCAGAACATCCATTGAAACCAATCCTGTTATTCAATATGAGAAGAAGGGGAAATACCGCATTTCACTGATTGCCGCCAATACGTTCTGCAGGGACACCGCCTTTCAAATGCTGGATTTCAGCCCGGTATCGGTACCCAGCCTCGTAACCCTGAATGATGATGAAAAAAACGACTTCTTTGAACTCCGGGGCTTCGAAGTAAAAGTTGCCATTTCGGTATTCAACCGCTGGGGCAAAGCGGTTTTTGAGTCTGAAAACTACCAGAACAACTGGCCTGCAAGCCGGGAAATTGAGCACGGGGTGTACTTCATCCACCTGAAACCCGAAAACGGACAGGGCTGCCGGCAGTGGGTGCTGGTAGAAAAATAAGTGCCCGGAGAAAATTCCATACGATTGAAAAACAGGGACTTAACCAATCCTTCGGGAAATTTGGTGCGCTGTAGTACATTTATTCGTTAATCATTTCCGATTTTTGCCGGCTTTTTAGGCATCTTTCTTTTCCTTACAAATGAGTTCAAATATCATTTCCTGTCTGATTATCGGTTCGGGCCCTGCCGGCTACACCGCTGCCATATATGCCGCCCGTGCCGGACTCAATCCTGTGATGTATGCCGGCCCGCAACCCGGGGGTCAGCTCATGATTACCAATGATGTGGAAAACTATCCCGGATATCCCGATGGCATCATGGGACCTGAGATGATGGAAGATTTCAAAAAACAGGCTGTCCGCTTCGGGGCCGATGTGCGCTATGGTATGGTCACCTCCGTGGATTTCTCGTCCCGGCCGCACCGGGTGGAGGTGGATGAAGAAACCAGCCTCGAAGCCCATACCATCATTGTGGCTACAGGTGCTTCTGCCAAATGGCTGGGTATAGAATCGGAAACCCGGCTGAACGGAAAAGGCGTGTCGGCCTGTGCGGTATGCGATGGATTTTTCTTCCGCAGTCAGGAAGTCATTATTGTAGGAGCCGGAGATACCGCCTGCGAAGAGGCCACCTATCTGGCCAAATTGTGCAAAAAAGTGACCATGCTGATCCGCCGGGATGAAATGAGGGCCAGTCAGATTATGCAAAACCGGGTAAAAAACACCCCCAACATTGAGATTCGCTGGAATACCGAAACCCTGGAAATTCTGGGCGATGAAGGGGTAAGGGGTGCAAGGGTGAAAAATCTGGCCACAGGAGAAATCTCCGAAATTGAAGCCACAGGATTTTTTGTTGCCATCGGGCACAAGCCCAATACCGATATTTTCAAAGGCATTCTGGATATGGATGAGAATGGCTACATCATCACTGATAAAGTAAGCACCCGCACCAATGCAGAGGGGGTATTTGCCTGCGGCGATGCCCAGGACCACATCTACCGGCAGGCAGTGACAGCAGCCGGCACTGGCTGCATGGCCGCCCTCGATGCCGAACGCTACCTTGTTTCTTTAGAAGTTGAAGCCTGATTTTGACTAAATACCTCAGTATTTTTCTGGCATTGCTGCTGGCTTTTCTCTCGGTTGCTTCTGATGCAGAGGCAAAAAAAAGGAGAAAAAGAAAGGCTTCTTCTGCAAGCCGGAGGGATGCCATTTACCTGAAGCCAACCAAAATCAAATACAAGAGAGGTCGCAACCGGGGCCGTTTCAGGGGCTCAGGCGGAAGAGATGAGGTGCAGAAAGAAGGCGTTCTGGCTGAAAGATATGTGGACAGAACCCCCGTGGGCAACCCTGACCTGGACAAAAGTCTGAACCGGCCCAACATCCTGCTCCGTGAAGATACTTTTTCGATATTCGACGGCGAGCAAAGCATGGTGGAAGTGGCGGAAGAATTCCAACTCGATACCACATGGGTAAAAGCCACCGAGTACTATTCCGTCTGGGATGCCTATTCCCTCAATCCCTACCGCTCAGATATCTCACAATTCAAAGACAGCCTCATGCTTACCCTCTACGACACAGTAAAAGGGCAAAACTGGGCAGAGCCTGTTCCCCGGTCCTTCATCACCTCCGAATTTGGACGAAGGGGTTACCGCTGGCATTACGGGGTAGATCTGGAACTGGATTTGGGCGATTCTGTGAAATCGGTGTGGGACGGTGTGGTGCGCCTGACCAACTGGGATGGCGGCGGATACGGCAATTATGTACTCGTGCGGCACTACAACGGACTTGAAACCCTTTACGGCCATTTGTCTGACATCCGCTGCGAGGTAGGACAAATCGTACAGGCAGGAGATCTTCTGGCCAAAGGCGGCAATACCGGTCGTAGCTCCGGACCCCATCTCCATTTCGAAGTCCGATACCAGGGGATTCCCATCAATCCGATGGACATTTTTGATTTCAACAACCACCACATACGAACCTCTTCTTTCCTGCTTTCACCTGAAGCCTTTTCCTATCTAGGCAGAAGAGGAAGGGGTGGCGACGGCAATCAGATGAGAACCAGGAGGGTGTATTACCACAGGGTAAGGCGTGGCGACAATCTTTCCTCCATTTCAGACCGCTATGGGGTGCCGGTAGCGACCATCAAAAGGCTGAACGGATTGGGCAGAAGCAACAACCTTCAGGCCGGGAAACGACTGAGAATCAGATAAAAAATTTCAATATTAAACACCAAAATGAAAATGGGCAGAAGCGTACAAATCGGAATGATTCAAATGGCATGCAGCAGCAAGCCGGCCGAAAACCTCAGCCGGACCCTGGAAAAAATCCGGGAAGCCGCAGCAAAAGGCGCTCAGGTTATCGTGCTTCAGGAGCTTTTTCAGTCCCTGTATTTTTGTGATGTGGAAGACTATGCCAATTTTTCCCTGGCCGAAGCCATTCCCGGTCCCGCAACTGAAGTGCTGTCGCAGGTGGCAAAGTCGCTGCAAGTGGTCATAGTGGCTTCTCTTTTTGAAAAAAGGGCCGAGGGATTGTACCACAATTCCACCGCTGTACTGGATGCCGATGGAACCTATCTGGGAAAATACCGGAAAATGCACATCCCGGATGACCCGGGTTATTATGAAAAATTCTACTTCACCCCCGGTGATCTGGGATATCAGGTTTTCAACAGCCGGTATGGAAAAATCGGAGTCCTGATTTGCTGGGATCAGTGGTATCCGGAGGCCGCCCGCATTACGGCTCTCATGGGAGCTGATTTTCTGGTTTACCCCACAGCCATCGGATGGGCCCTCAGTCAGAATGAAGAAACCAACTCCGATCAGTACCATGCCTGGCAATCGGTGATGAAGGGACATTCGGTAGCCAACGGCATTCCCGTGGTGGCCGTTAACCGCATAGGCAGGGAAGGTGGCATGCAGTTCTGGGGAGGCTCATTCATTACCAACGCCTTCGGAAAGGTACTTTTTCAGGCGCCTCATCTGGAAGAGTCTGTGACAGTGCAAAGCATTGACCTAGAGCTTAGCGATTACTACCGCACCCACTGGCCTTTTCTCCGCGACAGAAGGATAGATGCCTACCAGCCCATTTTGAAAAGATTCATCGACTAAGTGCAGGAAGTTTTGCCTACCGGTTTGCTCTTTTACTTTTTGCTGGGTCTGACCGGACTCTTTGTGTTTTGTGCTGTGATACAGATTTTTTATCACTGGTACTTTTTTCTGCGGGTCCTGCAGTTCAGAGATCTGGAAAAAGACCCTCCGGCATGGCCCCCGGTATCGGTGGTGATTTGCGCAAGAAATGAGATCGACAACCTGAAAAAACTCATTCCCCTCTTGCTGGAGCAGGATTACCCCGATTTTGAAATCATCATCATCGACGACCGCTCCGACGACCCCATGTACGATTACATGCTGGAGCAGAAAGCAGCCCATAAGAAAGTAAAACTGGTCCGGATCAATTACACACCGGAGGGAATGAACCCCAAAAAGTTTGCCCTCACCATGGGCATACGATCGGCCCAAAATCAGAATCTTCTCTTTACTGATGCGGACTGCTTTCCGGCCTCAGACCAGTGGATAAAAACCATGGCACGGCACATGACAGGGCAGGAAGAAATCACCCTGGCCTATTCGCCCTATATGAAGGAAAGCGGACTTCTAAACCTTATCATCCGCTACGACACCTTTTTTACCGCAGTTCAATACTTCAGTTTTGCACTGGCAGGCCTGCCTTACATGGGTGTAGGAAGAAATTTGTCCTACAAAAAGCCACTTTTCATGAAACTGAAGGGTTTCTACAAGCATATGCCCCTGAACGGCGGCGACGACGACCTGTTTGTAAACAGGGCCGCCTCGAAAGACAACATTTCCATTTGCCTTTCCCCCGAAGCCTACAACTACTCGGTTCCGAAAAAATCATGGAACACCTGGTACAGACAAAAAACCCGGCATCTGGCGGTGGGAAAATTTTACAAGACAAGGCACAAATGGCTTCTGGGCCTGTACGGAGCCACCAATTTATTGTTCTATCTCAGTGTGGTGCCGCTTTTTTTCTTTTCCCTCACATGGCCCCTGGCTCTGGGCTTTTTCCTGTTCAAGACCCTGAATCAGGCACTGGTGATGAACAGGGTGAAGCGCATCATTGCAGAGCCCATTTCATTCTGGGTTTTTCCGGTGCTTGATTTTATCCATTGTATCCTCATTTTTGCATTTGCCATTCCGGCAAGATTCTCCCGCAGGGTTACATGGATGTAAATTATATTTCATTTCAGGAGCGAAGCCCCGAGATTTACCGGAAGGTCATGCTGGCCAAAGAGGGCGATCAGAAGGCCCTTTCTTTTCTGCTTGAAAAGTACCGGAAGTCGCTTTTGGCCCTGATTTTAAAAATGGTCCGGAATCTGGACGATGCCGAAGACCTGACGATTGAAGTATTTGAAAAGGCCTTCCGCAACCTCCACAGGTTCGATGCCAAATATTCTTTTTCTACCTGGCTTTTTAAAATAGGCACCAACCACTCCATAGATTTTCTGAGGCACAAGCGACTGAAAACCACCAGCATTCATGCCGGATTGCAAGACGGCCGTGGCGAGACATTTTCCTTTGATGTAGTTTCTCAGGACTCCGACCCGATGGAAACCCTTCTCAGGAAGCAAAACCACGAAATGATCCGGGACATAGTAAACCGTCTGCCGGCCATGTATCAGACCCTAATCCGACTGAAATACTTCGACGAGCTGAGTGTGGAGGAAATTCAGCAGCAAATCAACATTCCGGCGAATACCATCAAAATCAGGCTGTTTCGGGCCCGGAATCTGATTATGGGCATTATGGAAGGGAAGAAAAAGGGGTGATGGCGTTTGGTTCAGCCTGAACCAAGGTTATCCAAATCTGCGATTCTTAGGCAATATCTTTGGCTAATATCAGATTCTTTGAATCAACGAGATAGCGCATCTCTACATCAGGCAGGGTTTCAGCCGATGGAAATGGAATGTCTCAGATAGCGGTGGCCCGGATAACTATTTTAGTTTCAATTGTGCAAAATAGGGGTGCTCCGGATTTACAATCAGTTCATTACGAAGGGGATGAATCAGCACATCCATTTCTTCCAGAGGAATTGCCCCCAATAAAGGTTCGGCCTCGCCCGGCAGCACCATGGCCCGCCCTGACCATTGCCGGTTTTTAAACCGAAGCTGTACCTGATCCACCACCGGACAATCGATAATGCGGTTATCAGCTGTTTGCGCTTTTTTAGAGTCTACTACCGGCAATTGAAGCTGTTCCTGAATGGACTCGTTTATACAAAGCATATAGGAACCTGTATCAACAAGAATGTTCAAATGGATTTTTTTCACCTCTTCGGCATCCATCAAATGCCGACGAACCATTTCCAAATCACCGCCATTTATCAACTCAACATCTGCATAAACAAGTCCCATACCATTTGTTTTTTACAAAATTAAGGAAAATCCGGGTACAAAGTCGGGCCATCAAGGGGAAAATCATCCCCCAATTGGAAAAATAAAATGCCGATATTACCGATGCCCAAAATCCTTTGCTCATCTGCCAGTCAGGGGAGAACTTTGCCTTCGCCCGGGTGAAAGCCAATATTACCCTGGCATTTTGCGGTAGGCCGGGGTTACAAATTCTGCGAATCCGCAGGGTTTCCCTTATGCAATTCTAAGATTCGCTGACATACCGGAATAATGCAACGCTGCACCGGGCAGGCGAAAAAAGAAAATAATTGCTTTCATCACTCCCCCACCACTTTCAGCCCAGCAGCAGTTTGTAATAGAAAACGGGGTTTCGGAGTTGCTTTTCAGGGTGCTTTTCATACAGCAAATCCCGAAGCAGATCGTTGGTTTTGGGCCGACCTGACAGATAATTTAAAAATCCTAGGATAGACCTGCTGATCCATTTTTTGTGCAGGGCCGGATAAAAAAACCTGCCCGCACTGTAATTTTTGCCAATCCGCCGGAACAAACCGGTTTCATACAAACCAAATTGCTCAAAGCCAAAGTCGCCGGTCCGAATGGCTTCTGCGGCTTGCACAGCAGCCATTTTACCACTCAGTATGGCTTGGGGGATGCCATTGCCCGACATGATTTCAATCAGGCCGGCAGAGTCTCCTGCCACCATATATCTGTGTCCAGAAATCGGCTTTTTGTGGATTCCCAGAAAAAGCATAGAGCCTTCAAAATTTCCAATGCGCTCCGCCCCGGCAAAACGCTCTTTCAGAATGGGGTGCTTCTGGACAAAAGATTCAAAAACTTCCCGGAGATTGAGGTTCTCCTTTTTCACTTTATCCAGCGAAAGCACCAGATTTACATTGTACACGCCACCGGGCAAAGGGGTGATATACAATCCGCCGGGCATAATCTCGGGGTCCAGAAACAATTCTGTCACAGAGGGTTTCAGCCCCAGGCCCTTGAAATGCCCGCGGATGCCGATGGCACAATCGGTGCGGGGTTGCTCTATGCCCAGGAACTTCAAAACGGAGTTGCTGGAGCCTGTGGCCACAATCAGCACTCCGGCAGCAATGGTTCGTTTGTCCTCCGTTTTCAGAACAATGGCTTCGGGCTTTTGGTCAATGCCTGTAATGCGGCAGCCTTGCTGAAACTGTACAAAAGGACTTTCCAGCATGCGGTCAATCAGAATCTGATCAAATTCATGCCGGGAAACGGAAAAACAGCCCGCCTGACCTTCCTGACCGTCAAAAGGCAGATAATCAATGTGAATGGGCTTGCCATTGGGCGGATAGGTGAGTGTATGCCAGATGGGATTGATGCGGTTTTCCCTGTTGAGCCGGGCAAAAATTTCAGGATCTAGGGCATTCAGTTCCCGGATTACCTGCGAAGGCATGATGTCGCCGCAGGGCTTATGCCTGGGAAAAGTGGCGGCATCCACGATCAGGTGGGGCACCTGCCGGGCCGAAAGGGCAATGCTGGCGGATATTCCGGCAGGACCTGCGCCTATGATACAGACCGGTGTTGAAATATTTTCGGGTGTTTCCGGCATCGGTAACCGAGAGAATTCTAGCAGAAAAAAGTGTGCAAATATGGGCTGTATTGTCCGCCGGCACAAACCGGGATGGCCACAATCAGGGGTCTTTTATCCCAAAGGGCTATTTTTTCGGATTGGCATTGAAAAGACTCTATTTTTGCCGCCATGCAAGATATCAAATCTTTGCGGCTCACCGTTGTATCGGATCTGCTCATCATCGTGGGCCTTTCGGCACTGGGGATGGGGCTTTTTTCCTGGCTGGGAATGTATCTTGCCCATATCCTCACCGGCATTCCGGTATCTGACATCACCCTTTTGATTCAAGATTATGAAACTATGGAAGGGGCCCGTACGGCCCTGCTGGTTCTTCAGGCCTGTATCAGCCTGGGTTCATTTTTGCTTTTGCCGGGCCTGATTCTGTTTTTCCGCAAGCCTGCCCCTTTCGAAACCGCTTCTATCCCCCTGAATCCTAAAATCTGGGGCCTTGTGGCTCTGCTTGCCCTGCTGATGATGCCCGTGAATGCCTGGCTTGCCCTTTGGAATGAGTCGGTTCATTTTCCTTCTTTTTTCGGAAATCTGGAAAAAATGGCACTTGAGAAGGAAGAAGAACTGAAAAATCTCACCCTTTTTCTGGTGGGATTTGAGAATACCTTTGAACTGATTCTGGGCTTTGCGGTGATTGCCTTTCTGGCCGGTCTGACAGAAGAATTTTTCTTCCGGAAGCTGATTCAGCCCCGCATGATGTTTCTCTTCGGAAATGTAAATACCGGAATTTGGATTACGGCCTTCCTCTTTTCGGCCATTCACGGTCAGTTTTACGGCCTTATTCCCCGGATGGTGCTGGGTGCTCTATTCGGATACTACTATTTATGGACGGGCAGCATAGGGGTACCCATTCTGGCCCATACCCTGAACAATTTCATTACTCTTACAGCCCTACTGCTTTACCGCCTTAAAATCAGTTCTGTAGATATAGAAAATGCTCAATCGATTCCCTGGATTATCAGTGCCTTTGCTGCCGCCCTGTGTCTGAATCTGGCTCTGGTAATGCGCCAAAAAACCATGGCCATCAGAGCTGTGTACACTGGCCCCGGCAGATCAGAAAACAACCAAACAGCATGAAAAATCCCCTTTCTCATCTCAGCAATCTTTGGCAGCGTGTAATAGTCGGCATTCTGGGTATCGGTCTGTTTGCCGGCCTAATTACACTGGGTTTTTTCGGATATCTCATTCTTTTCGGTCTCATTCTGTGCTTTTCCCTGATCGAATTTTATGGTCTTTCTCCTTTTGGAATGCCCAAAGGCCTGAAGGAAACCGGAGCTGCAGGAGGTTTGATTTTAGCCTGGTCGCTTCTGGAAGGAATCAGTGATTTTAATTTTCAGGGGTTTTTTCTTTTTACCGTTTTGTGGATATTCATCCTGATTCGTATGGTGCTTGAGCAATGGGAAAATCCATTTGAAAAACTGGGCTGGCTGGCTATGGGCTGGCTGTATCTGGTTCCCGGATGGGTCTGCATGGGTTTTCTGGCCATTGGCAAGTTTCAGGACCTCAGGCTGGTGGTGCTGGGTTTGTTTGCCCTGCTCTGGGCCGCAGACTCCGGTGCCTATTTTGTCGGGCGCAAGTGGGGCAAAACCAAATTGTTCGAAAAAGTGTCACCAAAAAAATCATGGGAGGGCCTGGCAGGTGGCCTGTTACTTTCCATGCTTACGGCATACGGATTCTGGAACTGGGCAGGCCACTATCCCCTGTCGCTATGGCTGATTCTGGCTGCCAGCACCACCATTTTCGGCACTCTGGGTGACCTGGCAGAATCTACCCTGAAAAGGAGCCTGGACCTGAAAGATTCGGGCAAGCTGCTCCCCGGCCACGGCGGCATTCTGGACCGTTTCGATGGCTTTTTTCTGGCCGCACCCGTCAATTACCTCATCGTGGTTTCTTATTACCATTTTTTTAACTGACATGACTGAACAAACCGGACCCTGGTTCGAAACCTGGTTCGATTCCGACTATTACCATCTTCTCTATAGCAACCGCAATCAGGCTGAGGCAGAGACCTTTATACAAAATTTACTGGAATACCTGAAGCCGGAGCCCGGCTGCCCTGTGCTGGACCTGGCCTGCGGTAAAGGAAGGCACAGCCTGGTTCTGGCCAATGCCGGATTGGATGTGCTGGGAGTGGATTTGTCAGCCAACTCCATCGGTGTGGCCAAAAGTCTGGAAAACGAGCATCTTCATTTCAAAACCGGAGATATGCGGGAGCCACAGGGCGAGGGGGAATTTGAGGTCGTTTTCAACCTGTTTACTTCTTTCGGGTATTTCGAAAAAGAAGAGGAAAATCTGAAGACCCTCCAATCCATTTCCAAATCTCTGAAGCCACAGGGCAGGCTGGTAATTGATTTTATGAATGCAGAAAAAGCATTGGCCAATCTGCTTCCCTATCAGGAAATTGAGCGGGGAAACATCCTTTTTCATATCAGTAAAAACCTGTCTGACAAGGTAATATCAAAAAAAATACAGTTCAGCGACCGGGGTCAGTCTTTTGAGTTTGAAGAAATAGTGCAGGCCCTGACCCGGTCTGATTTTGAATCTTATTTCCAAAAAACAGGATTTCGGGTTATGGCTTTATTCGGCAACTACCGCTTGCAGTCCTTCGACCCTGAAAAATCCGAAAGAATGATTTTTGTAGTCCAAAAGGCAGGGTAATCTTTGCCCTTTCCTAAAAACGAAACCTACACGTATGTCTCAAAGTAAAATCCGAAAGGAGGATGCACTGCGCTACCATGCTTTTGCCCCTGCCGGAAAAATAGAAGTTACCCCCACAAAACCCCTTACCACGCAGAGGGATCTGGCCCTGGCCTATTCCCCCGGGGTAGCCGAGCCTTGCCTGGAAATCAAGGAAAATCCGGAAGATGTTTTCAAATATACCGCCAAGGGCAATCTGGTGGGAGTAATCTCCAACGGAACCGCCGTTCTCGGTCTGGGAAATATCGGGGCCCTGGCCTCCAAACCTGTAATGGAAGGCAAAGGCGTACTTTTCAAAAAATTTGCCGGTATCGATTGCTTTGATATCGAAATCGCCACACAGGACCCCGATGAATTCATCAACATTGTCAGGAATCTGGAGCCCACTTTCGGGGGCATCAATCTGGAAGACATCAAGGCACCCGAAAGTTTCCGAATCGAGCAGGAACTGAAGCGCTTGTGCAAGATTCCACTGATGCACGATGACCAGCATGGCACGGCCATTATTTCGGCTGCTGCCCTGCTAAGCGCCCTCGAGCTCACTGATAAAAAAATCGAAGAAGTGTATATGGTGGTAATGGGTGCAGGCACGGCGGCCATTGCCTGTACCAATTTTTACATCAGTCTGGGCATGGATCCGAAAAATATTGTGATGATAGACCGGGCAGGTGTGGTGAAAAAAGAAAACCTTGACCCTTTTGACCCCAAATATCCTTTCGGAACGGATAAAAATCTGAAGGATCTGGATGATGCCATTTCAGGAGCCGATGTATTCCTGGGACTCTCCGTAGCCAATGTGCTGAAACCTGAACATTTGCTGAAGATGGCGCCCAATCCAATAGTATTTGCCCTTGCCAACCCGACTCCGGAAATAGATTACGATCTGGCTATGGCCACCCGGAGTGATGTGATAATGGCCACAGGACGCTCCGATTTCCCCAATCAGGTGAACAATGTATTGGGTTTTCCCTACATATTCCGCGGGGCTCTGGATGTGCGGGCTACCACCATCAACGAAGAAATGAAAATGGCCGCTACCCGTGCCCTTGCCGCTCTGGCGAAAGAGCCTGTTCCCGATACGGTATACAAAGCTTACAGCAATAAAAACCTGGGTTTTGGTCGTGAATATCTGATTCCCAAACCGCTGGACCCCCGGTTGATTACCCGTGTTTCCATGGCCGTGGCAAAAGCAGCCATGGATTCGGGGGTGGCAAAATTCAACATTACCAACTGGGATCATTACGAAACTGAACTGCTTCACAGGGTAGGTATGGGTCAGAAGCTGATGACTAAGGTGATCAACCGGGCAAAAGCTTCACCAAAGCGGGTGATTTTTGCGGAAGCCGATCACTACAAAATCCTGAAAGCTGCCCAGATTATCCAGGATGAAAAAATCGGAACCCCCATTCTGCTTGGCAACAAAGCGCGGATTGAGCAAATGATTGCCGATCACAACCTGGATCTGAGCACCACTGCGATAATAGACCCCCGCCAGGAGGAGCAAACCAAAGACAGATTTGCTGAAGTCCTGTACCAGAAAAATTTACGCAAGGGCATGACCAAATACGATGCCCTGAAGCTTATGAACGACCGGAATTACTTCGGTGCAGCCATGCTGAATGAAGATGCCGGAGATGTGCTGATTTCGGGCCTTACAAAAGACTATGCACAAACTATCCGGCCGGCTCTTCGCATCATCGGGGTGGCAGAAGGTGTCTCGAAAGTGGCCGGCATGTACATCATGAACACACGCAAGGACATGTACTTTCTGGCCGACACCACCGTGAATGTGGACCCAGACGCCGATGATCTGGTGGAAATCATCGGGCTTACTGCCGAAAGGGTTCGCTTTTTCGGAGAAGAACCACGGATTGCCCTCCTCTCCTATTCCAACTTCGGCAGCAACCGGGGACCCGAACCCTCCAAGGTGCAGGAAGCCGTAAGAAAAGCCAAACAGAAGTGGCCCGACCTGATTCTGGACGGCGAAATCCAGGCCAACATTGCCCTGAATCCGGAGCTGATCCGGGAGCACTATCCCTTCAGCATACTGGCCGAAAAAGGGGGTGCCAATACCCTGATTTTCCCCAACCTGGCCGCAGGAAATATTGCCTATAAAATCATGCAGGAACTGGGCGGCTCTGAAGCCATCGGACCTGTGCTTATGGGCATGAGAAAACCTGTTCACATCCTTCAGCTGGGAAGTTCAGTCAGGGAAATTGTGAATATGGTCAGTATCGGAGTAGCCGATGCCCGGATGACAAACGGAAATTGATTTTCTGATTCAGACATTGGCCGGCACAATAAGAAAAACCCTGTCTTATCTGGTATGGCTTTATGCCTTCTGGATGGTCTTTTTTGCCATCTCCAGACTGGTATTTTTGGTGTATCACAGGGGAATATTTGCTGAATTTACGCTTAATGACTGGCTTAGCAGCTTTTGGTTCGGTGCCCGGATGGACCTTTCCATGGCCTCTTACCTTTTGGTGGTACCGCTGTTGCTTTGGGGGCTGAGGCCTGTTTTGCCGGGCAATCTTTTTATCAGAATACTGGGCTGGTACCAACTGCTGCTGGTTTTTGCCTTCTCGGTGTTGCAAACCGCCGACCTGGAAATTTTCAAAAACTGGGGCCACCGGATCGATGCAGCCATACTGCCTTTTCTGGCTTATCCAAAGGAAGCCCTCGCTTCAGCCGGATCCTCGCCTTTCCGAATTTTGTTTACGGTTGCCGGTCTCAGCTATGTGGTCTCGGCCATGTTCTGGTCGGGAATAACGAAGGAAAAAATTCGTCAATTACCCAATGAAAAATTTGGTTTTCAGGCTTTTGCAGCCTTGCTGCTGCTTTTGTGTTTGATTCTGCCCATTCGGGGAGGGCTGCAGCTTACCCCGATGAACCAGAGCACGGTCTACTTTTCCTCCTCCCGAAATCTGAATTTTTCTGCTGAAAATGCCGCATGGGTATTTTTTCATTCGGTAATCGAAAGCGGAAACGACCGCAATCTGGACAAGGTTTACATCCTTGGCCCGCAGTCGGAAACCGACAGCCTCATCGCCGAACTCTACACCCATGCCAAAGCAGGAAACACCATTTCCGTCCTCAATATGAAGCGGCCCAACATTGTGGTCCTGGTATGGGAAAGCCTGAGCAGCAAGGTGGCAGGAAGTTTTGGTGGAAAATTTCCTTCTACCCCCAACCTGGATAGGCAGAGCCGGGAAAGCCTTCGGTTTGAAAACTATTTTGCTACCGGCGACCGGTCAGATAAAGGCTTGGCATCGCTGATGAGCGGAGTTCCGGCGGTAGGGAGGCTCAGCATTATGGCCCAGCCCAATCAGGTTATCCGGCTTCCTTTTTTGCCGCGCTTGCTGAAAAAAGAGGGTTACCATTCTACTTTTCTGTACGGAGGCGATTTGGAATTTTCCAATATCAAGGGTTTTATGATGGAGGCTGGTTTTGATCGCCTCATCGGGAAGGATGATTTTGCCGCCAATCCTTTTCCCTCCAAATGGGGCGTTCATGATCAGTATCTGTTTGAAAAACAGTTGGAAATGGCGGGTAAAGAAAAAGCTCCTTTTTTTCACACCCTTTTTACCCTGAGCAGCCACGAGCCTTTTGAATTCCCCAATTCGCCTCCGCCGGGAAATCTGCCGGTGGATACCCTGCTGTGCCGGGCACACCGCTACACAGATGCCTGCCTGGGGAAATGGCTTGCTGCAGCAAAAAAAACTACCTGGTGGAAAAATACGCTTTTGGTTATTGTAGCCGACCACGGACATTCATTTCCCGGTCCTTCGCCCGACAATGACCCCTGGAAATTTAAAATTCCGATGATCTGGACGGGCGGAGCACTGAAAGATTCGGCCCATACAAATTTTTCCGTGCCCGGTTCGCAAACCGATTTTGCCGCCACCCTTCTGGCACAGTTGGGTTTGCAATCGAAAGAATTCCGATTCTCAAGAAATCTCCTTTCCCGCCCTGAGCCTGAGTTTGTTTATTTTGCTTTCCGTATGGGCAATGGATTTTACCGGTACCAAAATGGCATACCCAAAGAGGATCAGGCTTCGGGAAACCGGTATCAACAAGCTGTGTATGAGGCTTTTTATAAGCCCTGAAATGCTTTAAAGCGCTTTTAGTTCTGCCACAATTTCGGTTAGAGATTTTTTAGCATCCCCGAAAAGCATGAGGCAATTGGGATATCCGAAAAGTTCGTTTTCGATACCGGCATAGCCTGCTGCCATACTCCGCTTGCTCACCACCACGGTTTTGGCTTTGTCCACATCCAGAATGGGCATGCCATAGATGGGGCTCGAAGGATCGTGGCGTGCAGCAGGGTTCACTACATCGTTAGCACCCACCACATACACCAGATCTGCCGAGGCAAATTCTTCGTTGATTTCTTCCATCTCCACCAGCTTGTCGTAGGACACATTGGATTCGGCCAGCAGCACATTCATATGACCCGGCATTCGGCCTGCTACCGGATGGATGGCATATTTTACGGTTACTCCGTTTTTCTCCAGCAGCATTTCCATTTCGTGTATAACATGCTGAGCCTGAGCCACTGCCAGGCCATAGCCGGGAACAATGATTACCTTTTGGGCGTAATGCATCAGGATGGCGACATCCGAAGCATTGGTTGGCCTGACCGTAATTTCTGTTTTTTCTCCCGAAGCAGCCTTCACCGCCGAAGCGCCAAAAGCTCCGAAAAGTACATTGGTAAGGGAACGGTTCATGGCATTGCACATCAGGATGGTAAGCAGGGTTCCGGCTGAACCCACCAGAATACCACCGGTGAGCATCACCTGATTGTCGTATAAAAATCCCCCGAATGCTGCCGCTACACCGGTAAAAGAGTTGAGCAGGGAAATCACCACCGGCATATCGGCACCCCCGATAGGCACCACAAAAAGGATTCCATAAGCCAGCGAAAAAGCAAATAGCAGGTAAAACAAAGCCGGATTCAGATGGCCCGTATTGAGGTAAATTCCAAAGCCAAAAAGTCCGATCAGCATCACAGCAGTGAGGAGGTTGTGACCGGGCAGGCGGAAATTGCTTTTCATAATTTCCTGCAGCTTGGCATAGGCAATGATGCTTCCCGAAAAAGAAACCGATCCGATTATAAGGCCGGCTATGATTACAAAAACCATTCCCGGAGAACTATGGGCAGACAGGTGCCCGAACTCCACCAGCGAAATGGCTGCGGCACAAGCACCTCCCATTCCGTTGAAGAGGCTCACCATCTGGGGCATAGCCGTCATTTTCACCTTTTTGGCGGCCATCCAACCTACGAGGGTACCCACCAAAATTCCACCGAAAATCCAAATCCTGTTGCCAAGAAATCGTCCTTCGGAATCTGAGTAAAGAAAAATGGTTCCTGCTATGGCCAAACCCATACCGGCCGCAGCCAGGAAATTACCCTGACGGGCAGTTTTGGGACCGGAAAGCATTTTCAGACCAATGATAAAGGTAAGAGAAGCAAGCAGGTAAACGAGTTGCAGAATCTGGTTTTGCATGTTGATCCGAATTCGGGTTTTTACTTTTTCTTTTTGAACATTTCGAGCATCCGGTCGGTGACCACAAAGCCGCCCACCACATTGAGTGTGCCGAGAATTACGGCCAGAAAACCAATGATCAGTGCGGCATAGTTGTCAGGTTCGGCTTGCCCCATGACGATGATGGCCCCGATGATGACCACCCCGTGGATGGCATTTGCCCCCGACATGAGCGGCGTATGCAGGGCGGCGGGCACCTTTCCGATGACCTCTACGCCTACGATGACCGACAGGATGAGCACATAAATCAGTTGAAGGTGCAGCGACAAAAAATTGAGTATATTTTCCATTTTGGATGGGGATTATTTTTCAAGGATGGATTTGGTGAAGGCATGAACCAATTCTCCGGCGTGGGTAATGAGACAGCCTTTGGTAATTTCTTCTTCCATTTCCCATTTGAATCCGTCTTTTGTGGCCAGATGGGAAAGCAAATTCCATATGTTTTTGGCATAGGTTTCGGAGGCATTGGTGGCCAGCAGGGAGGGCAGATTGGTTTCACCGATGATGGTAATGCCGAATTTTTCCACGGTTTTTCCTTTTTCGGAAATCTCGCAATTGCCCCCGGATTCCACCGCCATATCTACAATAACTGAGCCCGGTTTCATATTTCTTACCATTCCCTCGCTGACCAGCACAGGTGCTTTTTTGCCCATCACCAAGGCAGTGGTGATGACCAGGTCAGCTTCGGCTATGTGTTTGGAAACCAGCTCTTTTTGCTTTTCAAGGTATTCGGCTGAAACTTCTTTTGCATAGCCGCCTTCGGTTTTTACGCCGGTCTCTCCTTTTACTTCGAGAAACTTTCCACCCAGAGATTCCACTTGTTCTTTGGTTTCGGGCCTTACATCGGTGCATTCTACCACAGCGCCCAGCCTTTTGGCAGTAGCTATGGCCTGAAGACCGGCGACGCCCGCACCAAAAATCAGGACACGGGCCGGCTTGATGCTCCCCGCAGCGGTCATCATTAGGGGGAAAATCTTACCCATGGCATTGGCCCCCATAAGCACGGCTTTGTAGCCGGCGAGATTGGCCTGTGAACTCAGGGCATCCATAGATTGTGCTCTGGAAATCCTCGGTACGGCATCCATAGAGAAGGCATCAATCTTTCGGTCGAGGAGGATTTTGATCAGCTGCGGCTGGGTGTGGGCATACAGGAAGGAAATGAGTTTGCTGCCTTCCTTTAGTTCAGGTGCCATATCGAGTCCGGGTGGATTTACCATCAGAACGACATCTGCCTGCTCAAAAACAGATTGATTGTCAGGCATTATAGTCGCACCTGCGGCTTCGAGTGCTTCGTTGCTCTGGCCGGCCTTTGCTCCTGCATTTTTTGTAACCAATACCCGGAAGCCGGCCTTGATCATCTGCCTGGCTATCTCCACCGAAATGGCGACCCGGTTTTCTCCTGCCCTGTTTTCTTTTGGTATTCCCAGAATCATCTTGGTCCTTCAAATTATTGGGGCACTAATTGGGGAAGAAATCCCAAAAAACAAACCACAGGTTACATTATTCATTACAGCAATCGAAACCCGGATCAAATCAAAGGCAATTGCAGAAATCTATGCCGCCCCAGGCAGCATTTTGCCATTTGCAAATCGGTGGCCGAAGGCCGTAGCTCCCGCAAAACGGGTAGCCGGAATTAAATAGGCTGATTTTTTCCGCTTATTGAGGCTACTGATTTTTCGGGCCATAAGTACTTTGCAGCAATTTCCCGAACCTCTGCGGCCCCGGCCTCCTGAATCCTTCTTAGGTTTTCGGTAGATTGAGCCGGAGAAATGCCATAAACCCAGAGACTTTTGTAGCGATCCGCCAGACCAAAGCAAT
>JBIKMV010000010.1:0-26246 GCA_044359055.1 Catalimonadaceae bacterium | reverse complement strand
ACTGCCTCATCAAAACTTTCAGTCTGATCGATTTTTTCGACTGCTTCGGCCCAGGCCTGCTGATTGCCGGCAAAAAGAGAATTGATAAAGGCAAACCGATAGTGCATAGGCACGAGGGTTTTGAAGGGTGCCGCTACTGTTCTGGTTTTCAGCGCCTGCGCCAGAGTAGTGCGCTCTTCGCTCATCTTCAGGGCTTCATTGAGGTTGATGGGCTCTGCTCTGGTAAATCCAGAATGGACTGGCAGTTCGGCTTCGCCCGCAATGTGCCCGGTTTCAGATGGGCTGGATTCCGAAAACAATCCACGGCGGGGAATGAATTCTTCAAGAGGGATTTCTGCTTCAGGGGTATCAAAGTCCTGAATTGTTTCTTCTGTTTCCACCTCTTTTTCAATTTCTGTGGTTTCAGCAGGATTTTCCATCTCAGATTCGGTTTCCGGTTCAGCAACCATCTCTAGTTGTGCATCCACTGTAATCTCTGCGTCTTCCTCTGCCGCCAACTCAGGTTCAGTTTCTGCTACCAGCTGAGGAATATTTTCCATGGTGATTTCTGAAGTTACTTCTGAAACGGGTTCCTCACTTTCCTCAATCCATTCAGAAGGTTCGTCATCCGGAATAAGTCCCTGATCATTCGACTCATCGACTGATGATGTACCGGAAATCGCTTCAGGTTTTTCGTCGAGGAAGGCGGGACGGGTTACCAAAGGCTTGGGCACAGAAACAAAATCGGTAACATCGGCCTGAAGCTGTTCCAGAATGCTGCTCAGGGCAAGTTCCGGTACAGCCATTTTATCCGGATTTTCGTTGATGGCTTTCAGCATATGGCGGATGGTTTCGCCGCCGAAATATTCGGTGTAGCCGGCATTTTCGATTTCAGAAATGACCTGCTCTACCACAAACTTATTGATTTTAATATACTTGCAAAAGTCTTTGAGCAGGGATAGCTGAACCTTCGGACTGGCAAGACCTTCAATTTCGCGGGTGAAAAATTCCTGCGGGGCCGCTGCCAGCATGATTATTTCAGCGATGGACTTCTTTACTATCGGCTCAAAATCATATCGGTAAACCTTGATGTGCCTTGACAGGGTGTTCATGAAACTTTTCATGGCCTGTTTTACCTCCTCGTTTTCATAATCGAAAAAGGGGCTCTTCAGCTTCAGGCTTTCTTTTTGCCAGCTGAGAAAAATATTTTTAACAATAAGCAGGTTTAACTGGTTTTCCGGATTGAATTGCAAAATCTCGGGTCCGGATATAAAAGCTTTGTTGATGAAGAACTGACGGCAAAGGTCGTTGGTGAGTCGTTCTGCGTATTTTTGTATATTCGGCTGATTTACAGTATAATTCATCAAAAAAATGTCTGAAAATTGGAAAGGGTAAATGTAGTAATCGAAAACCTAAACCGCCAAGAAATTGCGATTTTTGATGCACAAAAGTCCATAATTTTTCATATAGGACAAGCAGGAATTGACTGGATGCAATCCTGCGGACAAAAAGGCCGCTGCACCACCTGTGCTTTTCAGGTTCTGGAAGGCAGTGAAAATTTAAGCCAACTATCTGAAGCAGAGCAAAAATACAGAGATTCGGGCCGGCTGCCGGAGCATTTCCGACTGGCCTGTCAGACATTTGCTACCGGACCTGTGCGGATAAAAGTTCCCGATCATTTAAAATTGCCCCATATTTCCTACTCCTCATGAATTACTGGTTACTGAAATCAGAACCTGAAAAATATTCCATTCAGAAATTTAAGTCAGACGGACAAACCTTCTGGGATGGTGTCCGCAATTACCAGGCAAGAAACAACCTTCAGGCCATGAAAAAAGGCGATTTATGCCTGTATTACCACAGCAATGAGGGCAAGGAAATTGTGGGTCTGGCAAGGGTAATCAAAGAATCTTACCCCGACCCCACCACCGACGATCCTGCATGGGTGGTGGTAGATGTGGAGCTGGTGGAAATATTTCCAAAAACCCTGACACTGGCCCAACTCAAAGCCCACCCGGTGCTGAAAGAAATGGCACTGGTGAAAAACAGCCGCCTGTCGGTTCTACCGGTAATGTCCCATGAATTCGACCTGGTCATGGACCTCACAAAGCACTGAAAAACATTGACATACGGATTTATTCAGGTCTTTCCCTGAAAAAAAACCAAAAACCATTTGGCCGGTGCCAAAGCTCATTTCAGAAATAATCCCTCATATTTGTCCGCTTCTGTTATTACACCTTCATGAAAATCCACGATTCAATCATCGAATGCATCGGCAACACGCCACTGGTTAAGCTTAATTCTGTTTCCAAAGGCCTCAAAGGAACCATCGCTGCCAAAGTAGAATACCTCAATCCCGGCAACTCGGTGAAAGACCGGATGGCCATCCGCATGGTAGAAGATGCCGAAAAAGACGGCCGCCTGAAACCCGGTGGAACCATAATTGAAGGAACATCGGGTAATACCGGCATGGGACTGGCCATAGCAGCGGTAATCAAAGGCTACAAGTGTATCTTTACTGTATCCGACAAACAATCGAAGGAAAAAATAGACATCCTCAGGGCCATGGGAGCCGAGGTGGTGGTATGCCCCACCAATGTAGATCCCTCAGATCCAAGGTCCTATTATTCCGTGTCCAGAAGGCTGACCTCCGAAACCCCGAACTCATTTTACCCCAATCAATACGACAACCTGAGCAATACTGCTGCACACTATGCTACGACAGGTCCTGAAATTTGGGAGCAAACAGAAGGAAAAGTAACCCATGTGGTGGCCGGTGTAGGCACAGGCGGTACCATTTGCGGCATTTCTAAATATCTGAAAGAAAAGAATCCTGCCATCCGGATTATCGGCGTGGATACCTATGGATCGGTATTTAAGAAGTATAAAGAAACAGGGATTTTTGATGAAAATGAAATCTATCCTTACCTCACCGAGGGCATCGGAGAAGACATTCTGCCCAAAAATGTAGACTTCGATTTTATTGACGAATTTATCAAGGTAACCGATAAAGATGCCGCCATCATGACCCGGAGGCTTGCCCGGGAAGAAGGCCTTTTTGTGGGCTGGAGTTGCGGATCTGCCACATTTGGCGCCATGGAATATGCAGCAAAAAACCTGAAGGACGGCGATGTGATGGTGGTGATTTTACCCGACCACGGCACCCGCTACCTCAATAAAATCTACAACGACAACTGGATGAAAGACCACGGATTTCTGGAAAGCAGGAAATTTGCCACGGCCCGGGATATCATCCATTCCAAGGTAGGAAAAGACAAACTGGTTTGCATCGATGCCTCAGCTACTGTGGGCGATGCCATCCGGGTGCTGAATCAGGCTGCCATTTCGCAGATTCCTGTAAAAGATGGCGAGGCATTTGTGGGTAGCCTCAGCGACAATGCCATTTTGGGCAAACTCATCGAAAGCCCCGAAATCAAGGACAAACCGGTAAAAGATGTAATGGAACCGGCTTTCAAAGTTGTGGGCATGGATAATACCATCGATGTACTTTCCTCATTGATAGACAAAGACAACAAAGCCCTGCTTGTCCGGGACGAACTGAATCAGGTTCATATCATTACCCAGTCAGATTTGCTTCTGGCAGTAACGCGGTAAGCCACCGTGCGGATTTCAGAGTTTCAGGTTTCAGTTTGGAGCTCAAAGTGGAAAGGTCAAAGTTTTTTACCTATTGATTTTCAATGTATTACAGCCCAAAAAACTTTTGTCTTATTCGTTTCGCCTTTTGACTTTTCCACTTAAAGCTGTCTCCAAAAAACTGACTACTTGAAAAACTTTTGAGTTTTGAGTTTCGACTTATCCACAAACCGGCATTAAGTGCCGTAGGTACGAAATGGGATTACCAATGGCCCTCCAAACCTTTACAGGTGTGAGCACTGTCCCAAAAATCGGGTGGGGCTCCGGGCCAGGGATGTTTCGAATCTGACAAATTGGTGATTGTACCGGAGGCCGGGCCATTTCCCGGAATACCACAATGGCCGGAACTTTTTTTGGCAATTGGGAGACCGGCAGTATATATTGCCCTCCGAAATGTCAAAACTGAATGGTGAAGCAAGAGGAAACAGGACTACGGTGATAAGCGATATATACGCAATGGTGCGGATACTGAGTAGTTACCTGCAAGCTTAAGAGCCGTATCGCCCAAAAATAGGTTGACTAAAATTAATTATAAATGAAAAAAGTAATTAAAAATTATTTATCAAATATAATTACAGCTATATTCTTTACGCTTTCTGTAAATGCTCAAACGACCATTTTACCAGTTAATTCCTATGGCGTTTGGGACAGATCAAATGCCTATGACATTTCAGTTAATACTGAATACAACTATTTGAAAGGCAAAAGCGCCGATGTAAACTGGGAAGTTGTGCAACCAAACAACTCAAATCAATATGATTGGTCTGAGATTCAAACCATATTACAATCAGCTGACAATAACAATCAGATGGTTAACATAAGTGTAGGAGTTGGTCCTGATGCCCCAGCTTGGATTTACGCTAATGGTGTGCCGAGTGTCACTACCAATGATACGCAACATCCAAATTGGACACAATATCCGTATTATTTGGACATCGATTATAAAACATATTATTTCAATATGATAGAAAGTTTTGGCAATTTCTTACGAACACTTCCTTCAAATTTATTCAGTAAAATTGCCTATGTTCAGGTAAAAACGGGATGCACAGGTGATGAAGTTGCCTATAAGGGAGTCCCTCTTAATTCTACTTATACTATTTCCGATAATCAATGGCGTGCATTCCGTTTAGAAGTATTTGAAAAATTTAGACTTACGTTTAATACAGGAAATAATAACACCCAAATTGGACTTCTTTTTAACAATATTGATCCTGTTGACGAACCCCTAGAATGGCAATGGGTAACCAATAATGTAACTTATGGATTTGGAACAAAAGGCGGAGCATACGCAAGAGGTCACCATCTTTCAGATGAATTAGATTTCAAAACCACTTGGACACCTTATCTTGTTAATCCACAAGGATTACATTTGTTTTCTGCAGCCGAAATGGATCAAACCTGGACCAAACCATTGTACCAAATTAATGTTCCATTAGGCTTTTATTGGGGTGCATTAAGCGGACTTAATACTGGTCTTTCGGTTTGGCTCGTTACCCAAAGTGCTTTACAAGAAGCACAATCAAGACCAGAATTACATGACGTTTTTAAGATGTTTAATAAATATTCCAAACAAGTTTATCCTGGAACTACAACAGCAGCTTACTCTATTTTTCATGAAGGATTAAATTCTCAAAATACTATTAAATTTCCAGAGAATATTTACGGTCAAGCCAACCAATCAAATCAAGCGCGTTATACTGCAATATGTAATGCTTATTCAGCCAGAGGTGCACAAATGGATCATGTATTTGCGGCCACTAAAGGTCAAGTTTGGCAACGTGATCAGCAAACAGGGTATAACGATGCTGGATGGAATATTGAAGAAGGGAATTACGAAAGATGGATAACGCAAATTAATCCAGAATCAACTTCGATTGGACTTTTTAGAGTAAGAGGAGTAATCAATTCAAACGCATCAAAGTACGACCGTTTTGCTCGTTCTTTTGAAAACAGTAGTGGAAAAAATACAATGTATTTCAAATTCCATTCCGATGTATTTACACTTTCAGATCCAGACAGTTTAGTATTTAAAATTACGTGGCTCGATAAAAATCAAAATTCGACTTGGGCATTAAAATATTATAATTCATCAGGCTTACAGACTGCCATTAATACAACAGGAATTGGAGATAATCAATGGAAAACAACTAACGTAATAGTACATAATCCAATCATTACCCAGAATGGCGTTTTAGGTTCTGATTTCATTTTGGTAAATACAGATACCACTGATGATATATTTCATGGAATTGAGATAGATATTACACGAACAGGCACTTTATCTTCGATTTATTATAATTCTGAAAACTCTGAAACATTATTTTTTCCCACTCCAACATCATCTATAATTTATTGGAATAAAAATATTGTGTCAGATGAGATTATTATTTATAATTCAAAAGGTAAAGTAGTTTTAAATGTCAACAAACCTGAAATCAATTCAATTAGCTTAATAAATTTAGAGAGAGGGATTTATTTTATTGTTTTTCTTAAAGATAAAAAAAGAGTATTAACCAAGAAAGCAATAAAAGAATAACAGGTGCTATAATTTAGAACAAAGCCTGCAGGTAACAACTAAGGTTTCGTTGGGCACGGAGTGCCAACAATGAAACCGCTGTTGCACGAAACCGGGTGAGCGACAATCTTAGACTTATGGTAAGCATCCGGCCATCTACGTTTCCAAGACTTCGGATTTTTTTGTAGCCATCATGTTTTTCCAATTGTGAGGCAGGAGCTCATGGATTTTATTGATGGAGTAATCCTGGATATGGGTAAGCCACCGGTAATCAAGTATTCAAATATACAAAAAAGCCAACCCAAATCGGACCGGCCTATTTACGGGATTCCATTAGGTTTCTATTTAACGATCCACTTTTGGGTAGATGACTTTTTGCCGCCAGTTGTTTTTACAGTGTACACACCTGCAGGTATATTTTCTTTTAATTGATATTCTGTGGTTCCATTGGTTTGTAGTTCTATTATTTTGCTTACCACAACTTTACCCAATACATCAGAAATAATCAATTCTGCTCTGGATGATTCGAAACCTGTAACTGAAATTACAGTTCCTTTTTTAGCTTCTGAAGGATTTGGATAAATATTCATGGTGATTCCTGACTTTTCTGCATTTACTGAGGTAACGGCATCTGTTTGGAAAACCAGTTCAAAACGGTTGCTTTCGTTGCCTTCTGTAGCGTCTGCCACAAAGTTATAAACCGTTCCCGCTGAAATTGGATGAATGGCACCCAATTGATTGTCTTTCAAAAACACAGTGTGGTTTTCAAGTAAAGTCTCAAATTCACTGAATTCTAAGCTGTAGTTTCCGAAACTGCCATTGTAAGTCATATTCAATGGAATAGTTTTGATTCCTGAAAAAGGAGCAATGCTGCTTAGAACAAGGTTTTCGGCCATTTCTGTTTTAACACTGATGTTAAATACTGAACCAGCGAAGTTTACCAAATCCATGTTGGAATCAAAATCATCGGTTGCATTGTCCAGAATTCTAACCATGGCATCATACCGGGCTTCAGAATCTGCGTTTTTCATTCGGATTCTGATTTGCTGGTTGGCAGCTACTGCAGTTCTGGTAAAGGTTCCGTTGGTACTTGTTATTTTGGCATTCTCTGTTAAAGAAAGCGTGAAAGAACCAGTCGTAGTCACATTTACAAAAAAGGCCTGGCTGCTTGGAATAATGTTGGGCGAAGTATTGGTACTGGCTATTGTACTTCCCAAACTTACCCCAGGTATGCCTGTTGTTCCTAAGTAAACCTGATATCCACCTGTTGTTGCATTCCAGGTATAAAAAGCGTTATTCATTTCAGCTGGCTTGGTCCATGCCCCACCTGTGGCATCCCAGTCAATATCGCATGGATAGGGATTTGCCAGCAAGTTCCAACCGGCCGATTGCGTGCAGGCAAATGTAGAGGGTACACAACCTACAAGGTTGGTGCGGGTAATGGCAGGAAAGTTGAAGTTTCCTCGGGTAAATGTACCTTGGTTGTCCACCTTATGAGTAGAATTGCTGTAGTTATTTACCCATACTCTGTACCCGGTTCCGGGCACCAAATTTTCATTTCCGGGAATGATCCAACCGATTATCTGGGCTGGATCCAGTCTCACATTATGCTGGGCTTCGTCATACTTAAAAACGGTAGAACGCTCGGGATCATTGCTGGAAAGGATACCACCACCTTGCTGACCAAAACCGGAGGAAAGCCCGGTCATTTTGAAATCATCCACATAATCCGTAAAGTTTTTATTGGACATTGGGGAACCCAAAAAATACCATTGCCCAGTACCCGTGGTATAAGGTAGGTATCGCTCCATAACCACTTCACCCGTAAAAGCTGCCGATGCAGGTAATGGACCTATCCTGGCTGTTGCTGTAGCATTCGATCCCAAAACAAAAGTACCATTGTTGGTGAATTTGCAGTTGTTCAGCAGGGTAAGGATACCCGTACCATTTGGTGCGTTGGGTTCTATGCGGATTGTGGATGCAGGCGAAACCACAACCCCTGCACCGGATGTATTGCCTGATTCCAAATTGGAAAAGCGCAGATTTCCAGAAAGAGTTTGCAAACCCGTTCCATTCAACACCACTTTTCCGGCTCCGGTTATGATTCCAGACCCTGATACATTTCCAGAAACGGATAAAGAAAAACCCGATGAAATGGCCACCATAGCACCTGTACGGATTTCAAGATTACCAACCGTGGCATTGACTGCAAGCGTAGGCATACCTGAATTGATGATGACCGCATCTGAACCCGTAGGCACTGATCCATTGCTCCAGAAAGCAGGATTTATCCAGGCACCAAGGCCATTCCATGTGTTGGTGCCTGTGATATATGCAAATCCGTTCAAACTTGCATTTCCTCCCGGTGTAGTTACCGATACCAAACCAGAACTGCCACTGGCCACCACGGCCGTGATGGTGGTGCTGTTGACTACTATAAACGAAGTGGCTGCTGTCCCCCCAAAGCTAACTGCTGTAGCACCTGTAAAATTGGTGCCTGTAATGGTTACCGTTTGACCATTGGTGGCAGAGGTGGGGGAAAATGATGAAATGGTTGGTGGGTCTGTACTGTACACCCAAGCGGCGCCTTGATCGCTGTTATCCAAACGTCCTCCAACGATAGCGGTATTGCCATCGGCTGAGAGTGCAATGGACCAGCCTTGATTTGCAGCACCCACACTACCGGTACCCACCAGTTTACCGCCCTGCTGGCTCCAGGAACTACCACTGCGGGTATACACCCATGCAGCACCCAGACCAACATCATCTGTCACACCTCCCACGATAGCGGTATTACCATCGGCGGACAGGGAAACGGAGATACCTTGCTGGGCATTACCCACACTACCGGTACCTTCGAGTTTACCGCCCTGCTGGCTCCAGGAACTACCACTGCGGGTAAACACCCAGGCAGCGTTATCTCCTTCCCCTCCGACAATGGCGGTATTGCCATCGGCAGACAGGGAAACGGAGATACCTTGCGTGGCACCACCTGAACTCCCCGTAGCCACCAGTTTGCCTCCCTGCTGGGTCCAGGTGGTGCCGCTGCGGGTGTACACCCAGGAAGCTCCCTGGCCGCTGTTATCATTATACCCCCCAACCATGGCGGTATTGCCATCGGCGGACAAGGCAACGGAATAGCCTTGCCATGCAGCACTCGTATTGCCGGTACCCACCAGTTTACTCCCCTGCTGGCTCCAGGAACTACCGCTGCGGGTAAACACCCAGGCGGCTCCCTGTTGACTGTTATCAGACCACCCCCCCACGATGGCGGTATTGCCATCGGCGGACAGGGAAACGGAATAACCTTGCCCTGCTGGACCCGAATTACCGGTACCGACCAGTTTATCCCCTTGTTGGCTCCAGGAACTACCGCTGCGGGTAAACAACCAGGCAGCACCCAGAGCGCCATTATCTAACCACCCGCCCACAATGGCGGTATTGCCATCTGCGGACAAGGCAACAGAGCTGCCTTGGAAAGAAGAGCCCGAATTATTCGTTCCCACTAATTTACCGCCCTGCTGGCTCCAGGTGCTGCCACTTCTGGTATACACCCAGGCAGCGCCCAGACCACCATTATCTGACGGTCCTCCCACGATAGCGGTATTACCATCGGCGGACAGGGAAACGGAGATACCTTGCTGTGCACCGCCCACATTACCCGTACCGACCAGTTTTGAGCCCTGCTGTACGCTGGGGAAAGGGGTAGGTGTTACGGTAAAATTAGTGGCACTAGTGGCAGAGCCGCCGGCCGTGCTAACGGAAACAGCTCCTGTTACAGCACCCGGCATCACCAGGCCAACTAAGACAGTGCCCGTGTTAGAAATCACGATAGCTGTTTTACCGCCAATAGTAAAGAAATTAGGATTGTTTAAACCGGTTCCGTTAATAGTAACTAAGGTTCCCACGGGTCCGCTTGAGGGAGTAAAAGTGGTGATTGTGGGTTGTGCCCAAGCAAAGCTTTGGCACAAGACCCAAAAAAGGAGTAGAAATTTTCTTTTCATTTCGTGTTTTTTTACTATTCAGGTAGTGTTCAAAAAAATGTGTAGGCTGAGGGAGTTTACACCCCTTAATTTTCTTTTGAAGGAAACCATCAAGTGGGTACTTCTGGTTCCCCTCGCAAGCCGTATTATTTTTTTTCTTTTCAAAATTATGGAAAAGTTTTTATTTAAAAGAAAACTGGTGGATTGGGAAGTTATACTCTTGCCTTTTCATAGCCACACTACCCAATAAAAACAGCACTGACTCTGGGTTTGGCATCGAGCTTCTCATGCGCAAAGTCCGCTTATAATTACGGTTTAAACGCTCAATCCAGTTGGCGGTATAAATCATTCTTTGCCAACCGAACTACCAATGCTTCCGCTGAATCTTTCAATGCAAAAATCAAACTATTCAGGGCAAATCTGAGAGGGGTCTCTAACCAAACTTTCTTCCTTTTCAGATTGGAAAAATTATTCGCCTAAATTTAACCTAGTCCCCAGGTTTTTCCTGTGACCCCATGCTCCCCAAATTTCAGTGGCCCTTGGCTAAGCAGCATCTCCCCTATTTCCTGTTGATTTTTTCCTTTTTAGAATCCCTGAGGCCAGGAGTTCGGGTCCCGGTCAGCTTGTAACCAAAAAATATTTTTTTGAAAAAAGGTTACAGCTTTTGTCACCACATTCGTTTTTTAAAAAAAAGGGAACAAGCTATGCATGTGTTTCATTTTGGAAGGCAGGCCCTTGGTCTGAGCCAGGAAGAATTGGCCCGTCTGTTGGGTCTGGGGCTTCCGCTTTTGAAACTAGCCGAAACCAACCGGCGGGATATCCCTTCTGATTCCCTGAACCGATTGGCCTGGATCTATCAGACCATTCAAAACAATTCACCTGAAGCGGAGGCCCCAGATTTTCCTTCCCGCAATGTGGATGATGTATTGCAGCAATGCCGGGCAAAACTCCGCAAACTGAAATCTGAAATCACAAACAGGCAAAAGAAAAACAGGCAAATGGCCCTGCGACTAGCGGTAAAGCCTAAATTTTTAATGCAATTTCCTGAATCTGCTTTTCCACAGGTCCACAGCCAGTTTTTGGCCCTCGACCTAGAGGCAGAAGCCTATGAACAAGGCGAAGAAAAAGATGCCCTCGTTCTTCTCATGGCCCGCAAGGCTGGTTCGCAAGCCAGCATTTCCTTTTTGAAAAATCAGCAGAAAAAACGTTAGTTTCTTCTACCTGTTGAGATTAAAACCTATTAGGTCTTCGAAGACCTAATAGGTTTGGCCCGCCGTGGCGGAAATCAAGACAAAACAATACTCCCCGAGGTAAATTCGGGACAAGCCCACCCGCATCCCTACCCATGCGCCTTCGGCGACACAAGCACCTCGCTGTTTTGTCGGGCCAGCGCGCTTGAATAGTATGGCAATCTTAGGTTTTGAATTCTCACGGGCTCATTTGGTGCAATGAATTTACTGTACATCATCCCGGGGGGGGTGAAAGGTCTATAGAAAATATGGCCAACTCCATGATTCCCAACCCTGAAGGGGTGGCACATCCGCTGCCAAGGCGGTTTGGAAGTGGTCCCGGCAGTAGCGGGTGGCTTGTGGGGACACACCGCCACGGCGGCGGAGGGGATTGGTTTCAAGTTTGAGTTTAAAGATGAAAGTTAGAGGTAGTTTTTCTTATGATAATCAGTGTGTTATAAAAAACTTTTGAGTTTTGATTTTCGACTTTTGACTTGTCTTTGGGTTGCAGGTTTTTAAAATACCGGTTTTTTTTCAAAACTTTCCTACTTTTACCATAGCACGAACCATCTGAAAAATCATGCAAACCATTCTGGGGGCCGGAGGAGCAATTGCCACTGAACTGGCCGGAAAACTGAAATACAATACTTCCGATATCCGTCTGGTAAGCCGAAAACCAACAAAAGTAAATGAGACAGATCACCTTTTGCCTGCCGACCTCACAAAAAAAGAAGAGGTATTCCGGGCCATCGAAGGTTCATCTGTAGTATATGTATGCATCGGATTTCCCTACAGCACCAAAATATGGGAAAAGATCTGGATTCCCTTTATGGAGCATGTTTGCCATGCCTGCGCAGAGCTGGGAACAAAACTGGTATTTTTCGACAATGTGTATGCCATCGGAGCCAACCACATCCACCACATTACCGAAAAATCGCCCGTCAGCCCGACAAGCCGCAAAGGAAAAGTGCGGGCCGCTGTTGACGAAATCATCATCAAATCCATTGAAAAAGGTAGCCTCGAAGCCATTATTGCCAGAGCTCCTGATTTTTTCGGGGGAACTTCCCGGGCCAACAGCGTCCTCATCAATCTGGTTTACGAGAATCTGATCAAGGGAAAAAAAGCCCAGTGGTTTTGCAATGCCGGTCGCATCCATAGCATGGGATATGTTCCCGACCTTGCTTTGGGGACAGCAATGCTCGGCAATACCCCCGAAGCCTACAATCAAATCTGGAATCTGCCTGCCAGTCCGGAAAAAACAACCGGGGAAGAATGGATTGGTCTTTTTGCAGATGCCTTGGGAACGGGGAAGGCATATACCACCCTTCCAAACTGGCTGGTGCGGACCATCGGATTGTTTGTTCCAGTCATGAAGGAACTGGCGGAAATGAACTATCAATACGAGCAGGATTACTACTTCGACAGCAGCAAATTCCGGCAATTTTTTGAATACAGCCCCAGAACAAATGCAGTAGCCGTGCAGTTGGCCATTGAGCAATTAAAAGGCAACCAAGTCACACAAGGCCAATAGAAATCTGCTTTTTAACTTGTGTAAAAAAATTAGACTTTTAAAAAATGCATAACAAAGTGCTGATAAAATAAAGCAGCATTTTTTCGTTGACAGTATTCAAATAAAAAAGGCTGGAAAAATCCAGCCTATATTTTTTAAATCCGAAATTCGTTATTGTTCTCTAAGTTTTGAAATAAAAAAACTCGAAAATAGCAAAACAAAAAATATCAGTCCAGTTATAAATCCAATTGATGAAAACAAATTTGGACCCGTATATACTTTGTTAAAAGCTGCAAAAACGACAATAAGAGATCCGGATACTAAAAAAAACTTTTGCAATTTCGAAAACATCATAATTTATTTTGCTAAAAAATTTGCTTTATTCCACATGCAATTCCGCCGCCGATTGCACAATTAATTCCGGTAGCCCAACATGCAGCTGTTCCAACAGGGTCATTATTCCAATCATCATAAAGTTGCGTTATGGCGGCTTTCATACAATCACCCCAACCTCCGGAAGCAAAGGTACCAATATTAATGGGATTCAAAGGATTTGTAAAATCAATAATTTGCAGTTCATCTTTTTCCATTTTTGAATTTCCATTGCTATCAGTCCATGATATCTTTAGATTTTTTAAAATTTGAGAGCCGTCAAAAGTTGATACTTCAACATAACCAATTTTTTCCTCAGATGGAATACTAAAAACTATACTTCGACCCAAAATATTCTCTCCTTCAGAGTAAATATATTCTGCAGCAACCAAACCCTCAGGTTCCCCTGTTTTTTCACTTGTTAAGAATCGATAAGATTTTTGAATTCTTTGAAAATCCGAATCCTTCAAAGACAAGACTCTTATTGATGAAACTTCAACTTTACTGCCATCTATATCATTGGATTTAGAAGCATTAGGAATAATATCCTGATTTTTGTGACATCCTAGAATTGTCAATCCTAGAATTGTCAATCCTAGAATAAATGAGAAAATTTTTCTTTTTTTCATGATAATAAAATTAAATTAGTGAATGACAAAACAAAAAAAACAATTTCTGCATACATTAAAAGAGATTAAAAATACGACAAGTCCTTTGTTTTTGCTGGCGAACACAAAAGACAGTGGCGAAACTCAGTACAGAGAATGCTTGCAAAACACGCCGTGTTAAAAAACCAGACATCGGGGATTTACACAAAGGCTAAGCCGTCCATGCAGGCCGGTTTGGAATGTTGCCGGCCTTTTTGCCATCTTTCAGCCCTGAAAAAAACAAACATGATGTACCGCCTGATTCTTCTTCTTTTTTGTGCTGCCCTTACGGCAAATGCCCAAAAAACCGGCCCCTCGGCCATAGCACGGCAATTTATCTGGCAATACGAAAATAAAAAATGGGACGAAAACGGCATCGTACCCCACTATGTATATTATAAAAACAAGGACAACCGGCTCTTTGTCAATGCATTCTTGAAAACAGAACCCGGGTTTTCGGTTTCTGATTTTGAAAAAAGTGGTGCCCTCACCGGTACCCGGGCCGGCGATATTCTCAGTGCCCGAATCCCCCTCGAAAAAGTAAAAGAACTCAGCCTGTTTCCCGGACTGAGCGCCATAGACCTCGATCTGGCCGCAGAAGCCCATCTGGACTCTGCCAGGCGAAGAACCTTTGTAGATTCGCTCCATCTGGGCCAGGGATTTCCCTTTACTTCATCTGGCAAAGGCGTGGTGGTGGGCATCATTGATGCGGGTTTCGATTATGGCCATCCTGCTTTTTACGATACTTCTTATCAGGCTTACCGGGTAAAAAAAGTTTGGGAGCAAAAAAACAGCACCGGCAATCCTCCTTCAGGATTTTCATACGGAACTGAATATCAAGACTCTGCAGCCATCATGGCCAAAGCGTATGACATCAACGACGGTACCCACGGCACCCATGTGGCCGGCATTGCCTCCGGCTCAGGGCTGGGAAGTCCGGCCACAGCAAAGCGGCGATTCCGGGGGGTGGCCTACGAAAGCGATTTGGTGTTTACTGCCATCTATCCTGCACCTGAATACTGGCTCAATACCGGTATGGTGGATATGCTGGATGGTATCCGCTATACCTTTAACCATGCCGCCCAGGCAGGAAAGCCCGCTGTGGCCAATCTGAGCTGGGGCTGTCCCATGGGCCCCAGAGACGGGAGTTCCCTGTTTTCTCAAGCCTGCAACAATCTGGTTGGCCCGGGCAAAGTTTTTGTGGTATCGGGCGGCAACAACGGACAAAACAAAATCCATTTTTCCAAAACCTACACCACAACCGATACGCTTGCCCACACCTTTGTAACCTTTCCTGCCATTACCCCTAAAAAATTGCTTACCGATATCTGGGGCGATACCGGACAGATTTTCAAAGTACAATTCAGCCTGTACTCGGCCAATACCCGGCTTACCGAATCTCCCTGGCTGGAACTCGACGGACAGACCCGGCAAATCTCGCTGAAGGGCAGCAACAACGATACCTTATTTATTACTGCAACCGGGCTGGCACAGGAGTTCAATCAGAAGCCTCACATGTTTCTCCAGTTCCTGAGCCGCATCACCGACCGGATTTGTATCTCCATAAAATCGTCGGCAGGCACCGTTCATATGTGGAACGGCATTGTGGTAAAAACCTCGGGCTACTACGGAACCTTCACCCGGTACTCTTATGCCTGGGCCAAAGACGGCGATGCCTTTTATACCACAGGAGATTTGGTCAGCACAAAAAATGCCATAGCCGTTGCAGCCTACAACACCAAAACCAGTTTTGTAAATGTATCGAACCAAACCCAAAGTTATTCGGGCTATACCCGTGGAAGGCTGGCGCTTTTCTCCAGCATCGGCCCCACAGCCAATGGAAAAATAAAGCCCGATGTTGCGGCTCCGGGATTGGCTTTGGCTTCCTCCGTATCTTCCTACGACCCCGATTATCTCAATCTGGGAGCAGATTATGCCTCGGTGGTTGGAAAATATATATCACCCAAAAACAGCAGGACCTATTCTTATGCCATGGCCGCCGGCACATCCATGGCCTCCCCGATGACCAGCGGCATCGTGGCCCTGCTGATGGAGCAATATCCCCAGCTCGACCCGGTTACCCTCAAAACCTGGCTGTCAGAAACCAGTATTCAGGATAACCTGACCGGGGTGATTCCCGCAGGGGGAAACAGTTCATGGGGATTCGGTAAAATCAATGCCACCGGCCTGATGAGAAAAGCCTACCAGCTTACGGGTTTGGACATCCACAATCGGAATGAAAATGCCCTGCTCATTTACCCTAACCCCGGAACCGGTGATTACATCATCAGAGGCCTGCCCGCTGATTTCGACCCCAATGAATTGGCTGTCTGTGATTTGCAGGGTAAAAATTTCGACAAATCGGGCTACAGCCTGCGCTATGATGCCGGAGCAAAATGGCACCTCAACCTAAAAAATCTGCCCGCAGGGGTATTCATTCTGAAGATAGGAAAAGGCAGGGCCACAGAAATTTTCAGGATAATAAACCGCTGAACCGGGTTTTAAAATACAGGATTTCGGATATTCCTTTGCCGCATGCTTAGAGCCTTCATAAATTTGATTTCAGTGAGTCTAGTCATGGCCGGCCTGTTGTTTTTTTGTCTGGAAAAGGAAGGCTTATCAGAATTTGCCCAACCCGGCCTCCGGATTTTTCTGCCCTGGCTAACCTTGATATTTCTCTTCAACCTTTGGCTTTCGGAGAAACTTTTTAAGTGGACAGAGCAGCCGCCCCTGATGATTTTTTTACTGAGCATGGTCATCAAGATGATGATGTCACTTTGCCTCCTGCTGGTATACCTATTACAACACCTCGGACCCCAAAATCAGGGTGCCGCTATATTTATCATGATTTATTTGATTTTCGAAATTCTTGAAATCAAAAGGTTTCTCTCTATATTGCGCCCCGATTCGATAGAAAGGAAGCCTGAATGAAAACTAATACACTGAAAGCCAAAATTTTATCACTTTTCGTCGTTTTGTCGTTTGGTCTTAGTTTTGCCGCAAAAGCTTCGGAAGAAGCCCATGGCGGTGAAGAAAAATTCGATATTTCTCACTTAATTTTTCATCACATCGGCGATGCCCACGAATGGCATTTTGCCACCATTGGCCATACCCATCTCAGCATAGATTTACCCGTCATTCTGTATTCTGCCGACAGAGGTTTGGAGATGTTTTCATTTTCGAATCTGAAACGACACAATGAGCTGGAACCTCTTCCCGTTTACAATGGTTACACCACAGACCACGATGGTAAAATTATTTCTACCGAGGGCCGGTCTTTTACCAATGTATCCATCACCAAAAATGTGGCCTCTCTGTTTGTCAGCGTGCTGATATTATTTGGCGTGTTTTTTACCATTGCCAAAGCCTACAAACAGCGGAAAGGTCTGGCGCCAAGCGGCATTCAGTCTTTTTTTGAACCCATCATTGTGTTTATAAGAGACGAGATTGCCATTCCCAACATCGGAAAAAAATACGAGCGCTTCCTCCCCTACCTGCTCACAGTATTCTTTTTTATCTGGATCAACAACCTTCTGGGCTTGCTTCCCGGCGGCGCCAACCTCACCGGCAACATTGCTGTTACCTTTTCCCTGGCATTAATCACCCTGCTGATTACCGTGTTTTCAGGGAACAAAGATTACTGGATGCACATCCTCTGGACACCGGGCATTCCCATGTGGCTGAGACCCATTATGTTGCCTGTAGAACTTGTAGGCATCCTTTCCAAGCCGTTTTCGCTGATGATTCGTTTGTTTGCCAACATCACAGCGGGCCATGTTATCATTTTAAGTCTTCTGGGTCTCACCTTTATCTTCCAAAGCTGGATGGTGGGCGTGGCCGCAACCGTATTTTCTACCGTTATGAGTTTGCTGGAGCTCTTTGTTGCCATCCTGCAAGCCTATGTTTTCACCCTGCTTTCGGCTATGTACTTTGGTCAGGCGGTGGCAGAACACGAGCATCATGACGATCATCATTAATCTTTTTTTTCAATTTTCGTTTTAATAATTCAATCATGTTAAGCACAATTTTCGCTTTGTTGTTGGAAGTAGCCCGTTTTGATATTATGGGCGCTGGTATCGGTGCAGGTCTTGTTACGCTGGGTGCAGGTCTGGGCATCGGAAGAATTGGTGGTTCTGCTGTAGAAGGCATTGCCCGTCAGCCTGAAGCTTCCGGAAAAATTCAAGGTGCCATGATCGTAGCAGCAGCGCTGATTGAAGGGGTAGCCCTTTTCGCAGCCGTTATCTGCTTCCTGATCATGAACAAATAATTGAATGCAACCCCGGTCGGTTGGACCGGGGTTGTTCCTTTTAAAATGAAAACGATTTAAGTAACAGAAAATGAACTTAGTAACCCCCGATTTCGGACTGCTTTTCTGGCAGATACTCACATTTCTTTGTGTACTGATTGTTCTTTCTAAATTTGCCTGGAAACCTATCATATCCGGTTTGAAGGAAAGGGAAGAAAGCATAGAATATGCCCTTTCGGAGGCTAAGAAAGCCAGAGATGAAATGTCTTCGCTGAAGGCAGACAACCATAAACTGCTTTCTGAGGCCAGATTAGAAAGAGACAAAATGCTGGCAGATGCCCAGCACGCTGCATCGGTGATCATGCAGGAAGCCAAAGAAAAGACAGGCAAAGAGGCCGCTGTCCTTATTCAGGCTGCGAGAGAAGAAATTCAGACCTCAAAAGAAGCCGCCCTTGCCGAGCTGAAAAATTACCTGGCCGATACCTCCCTGCACATTGCTGAGAAGGTAATCAAGAAAAATCTTTCCGGCGATGCCGCTCAGAAGGATTTAATCAAAGATTTGATTTCACAAACCGCCGGCAGCAACTAATACAGGCAAGCAGATTATGTCGCACTCTAAAGTTGCCGCCCGCTACGCCAAGTCACTTTACACCCTGACCCAAACCCAGGGAAATACCGATGCGGTGCTGGCAGACATGGTTTTGTACTACAATACCCTGAAAGAAAACCGGAATCTGGCTCTGACAATAAAAAGTCCCATTATTCCCGGCAGTAAAAAACAAAATATTCTGGACGGGGTATTCGGCAAAAATTTCCAGCAGATCACCCTGGGATTCGTCAGGCTGGTTGTAGCCAAGGGAAGAGAAAAATACCTTTCTGACATTGCCAAAGCCTATATTCAGGAAGACAAAAAGCAGAAAGGCATACGGGATTGTGAAATCATCTCGGCCATCCCCCTGAGCGAAGACCTGAGAAAATCCCTGACTCTGGAGGCAGAAAAACTGGCCGGAGGCAAAGTGGACATCACCGAAAAAGTAGATTCTTCTATCATCGGTGGATACATCCTGAAGGTTCAGGACCTGCAATGGGATGCTTCCGTGAAAACAAACCTTTCAAAAATAAGGGAACAGATTCTGGACTTCAGCTATGTTCCGAAAATTGACTTTTAAGACAAATTCAGCGTAAAACTTAAGATATGGCAGATATCAGACCGGATGAAATATCCGCAATTTTGAGAGAGCAACTGGCCGGCGTAAAAACCGAAGCCGAACTTCAGGAAACGGGGACTGTTCTTCAGGTTGGAGACGGTGTAGCCCGTGTTTATGGCCTTACCCAGGCCCAATCGGGTGAACTTCTTTCTTTCCCGCATGGCCTTTCCGGCCTGGTGCTGAACCTCGAGGAAGACAATGTGGGAGCTGTACTTTTCGGTGATTCTGCCCTTGTAAAAGAGGGAGATACTGTAAAAAGAACCGGCAAAATTGCTTCTGTGAAAGTTGGTTATGGCATGTGCGGCCGTGTTGTGGATGGCCTTGGCAATCCCATTGACGGAAAAGGTCAGCTCGACGGTGATTTGTACGAAATGCCTCTGGAAAGAAAGGCCCCCGGTGTAATCTACCGGCAGCCTGTAAATGAGCCCCTGCAAACCGGCATAAAGGCCATAGACGCCATGATTCCCATCGGTCGCGGTCAAAGGGAGCTCATCATCGGCGACAGGCAAACCGGCAAGACAGCGGTGGCCCTCGATACCATTATCAACCAAAAAGAATTTTACGACAAAGGAGAGCCTGTTTACTGTATCTATGTAGCCGTAGGCCAAAAGGCTTCCACTGTGGCACAGGTGGTAAATGCGCTTGAAAAAGGAGGTGCCCTCCCTTACACCATTGTGGTAGTGGCCAGCGCCGCCGACCCTGCACCCACTCAATTTTTTGCTCCTTTTACCGGGGCATCCATCGGTGAATTTTTCAGGGATACCGGCAAGCCCGCCCTGGTGGTATACGATGACCTTTCCAAACAGGCCGTTGCCTACCGTGAAGTTTCTCTGCTGCTGCGCCGCCCTCCGGGTCGCGAAGCATTCCCCGGAGATGTATTTTATCTGCACAGCCGCCTTCTCGAAAGAGCCGCAAAAATCAACGCCAACGATGATATTGCCAAGGCCATGAACGACCTGCCCGACAGCATCAGACCCATGGTTAAAGGAGGAGGTTCACTGACCGCACTCCCCATCATCGAGACTCAGGCAGGTGATGTGTCGGCCTATATTCCCACCAATGTGATTTCTATTACAGATGGTCAGATATTTCTGGAAACCAATCTGTTCAACTCCGGTATCCGCCCGGCCATCAATGTGGGAATCTCCGTATCCCGTGTGGGTGGAAATGCCCAGATCAAATCCATGAAGAAAGTGGCAGGTACACTCAAACTGGATCAGGCACAATTCCGTGAACTTGAGGCATTTGCCAAATTTGGCTCTGACCTTGATCCTTCTACGAAACTTACCATCGAAAGGGGTAAAAGAAACCAGGAGATGTTGAAGCAGGCCCAGTATTCGCCTGTTCCGGTTGAGCTTCAGGTCGCCATCATATATGTGAGCACCAACGGATTGATGGATTCTATCCCGGTTTCCAAGGTAAAAGAATTTGAAAAAGCATTCTATTCTATCCTTACCACAACCCACAAAGCTACCCTGGAGGCCCTGCGTAAAGGAAAACTGGATGCTGAGCAAACAGATGTTCTCAAGCAGGTGGCCAGAGAGACAAGTTCAAAATTCAGTGTTTGATATAATCTCCCGGTTCAAAGGATCTAATTTGAAATGGCAAATTTAAAAGAGGTCAGAGGCAGAATTCAGTCGGTGCTTTCCACACAGCAGATTACCAAGGCCATGAAAATGGTAGCGGCTGCAAAACTGAGAAAAGCACAGGATGGCATCATACAGATGCGTCCGTATTCCAATAAACTGACAGCTTTGCTGCAAAATCTTTCTGCATCAGCCGGAAGCGATTTCGAAAGTCCTTTTATCGCAAACAGGGAAGCCAATAAAATCTTGTTGGTTTGCATCACCTCCGACAGGGGACTTTGCGGGGCCTTCAATTCGAACATCACCAAGCTGGTTTCTAATCTGTATCACCAGGACTTTGCGGGAAAAGAAATTACGGTTCTCTGCATCGGTAAAAAGGGGTACGATTTTTTTTCCAAAAGGCTTCCCCGGGTAAACGGAAACTTCCACCTTCTCTTTTCTGAACTGCGGTACAGCAAAGTACAGGAGGCAGCCAACTGGATCATGGATGAATTTGCTGCCAAGAATTTTGATAAGGTTTTGCTATGCTACAATGAATTCAAAAATGTAGCCACCCAGATTGTCAGGCAGAGCCAGTTGCTTCCCTTCGAAGCACCGGAACAAACGGCTGAAAAATCGGTCATTACCGATTATATCTACGAACCGGATCAGGTGAGCATTCTCACCGAACTGATTCCCAAATCTTTAACCATGCAGTTGTACAAGGCGGTATTGGAAAGCAATGCCTCCGAGCAGGGTGCCCGTATGACCGCCATGGACAAGGCCACAGAAAATGCAGGCGAGCTCCTGAAGGAACTGAAACTGATGTACAACAGGACGCGTCAGGCTTCCATCACCACCGAGATACTCGAAATTGTAGGCGGAGCCGAAGCGCTGGTATCGGGTTGATATCGACCAATAAACAATTTAAAACCCCTGCCCGAAAGGCGGGGGTTTTTTGTTTCAGGTTTCAGGTTTTAAGTTCAAGGTTCAAGGTTTAAAGTTCAAAGTTGTTCAATGCTCTCATAATTATCAGGTCTTCGGAAATCATGCATGCATTCCATATTGCACCCCGCCTGCCTTTAGGCAGGCACTATCGGTAGAAAAAAGTCGCAATATCAAGGGTACAAGTCCCCCTGGGGACGGAATATCCGGGCGGGGCATCCGGGTTTCTCCGCCTGGGTGTCCCCACACAACAATCCCCCATCCGAGCGGCCTTTACCTATCTTGATTCGGGAGGCTCTGCCCCGTTCGGACTTCCATGTTTTCTCGTTTACAATTCCTCAATCGGGGAAGTTACCAGCAGTCAAATGTGTTCGATTGCTCTCAATCTCCCAATGCAGTGTTCCTGATCTGAATAAGCTGAAAACCAAGCAAATAATCGAATAAACTTATGCTTTAAAGTTCCGACTAAATTGGTTATTTTTGGACTCAAATTGAAAAAACCATGACCATTGCAAAGACCATTCGATTTACTGCGACGGTTACCAGAGACGGTACCATTCAGTTGCCGCAAGGTTCGGCTGCAGAAGGCTCAACCGTGGATGTAATTCTAAAACCAACTCAAGAACCGGAGGAGAGGATGACCCCCATGAAATTTATTGAAAAATGGGGCGGCATTTTAAAAGACCATGAAGTAGATAATCCAAGGGAAGCCAGGCATGAGCATCTTATTAAGAAGTATTTATGAGAGAAGTTTTGCTTGATACCAATATTATTGTGGATATCGCACTTGCCAGAATGCCATATTATGATGATGCAAAAATCATTTTTCGGGCCGCCCAGGACAAGCAAATTGCTGTATTCATGTCAGCATCTTCCCTCACCGATATCTATTACATCGTTTCAAATAAAATTGGAGATGCTTTGGCCACTGGTTTCATCACCAATTTAATTGAGATTCTGGATATCATATCGGTAAGCAAGGAAACCATTCTTGCGGCTCTGGCTTTGGGCTGGAAGGATTTTGAAGATGCCGTTCAATATGCAGCAGGAACCGCAGTCTCGGTTTCTGCTATCGTTACACGAAATCCAATAGATTATTCCGGATCTGAAATTCCGGTATTAAGCCCGCAAGAATTTATTTTGGAATTCTCCAAATCATAACCTGATTTCCCCGCCTGGGTGAGTCCCCACGCAATAATCCCCCACCCGGGCGGGGCATCCGGGTTTGCTGGTTTCAAGTTTCCCGAAGCAAGTTCGGGACAGGTCAGATTTCAAGTTCAAGGTTCAAGGTTTAAAGTTCAAAGTTGAAGATGATTTTTCTTTTGAAAATCAGAGCGTTATAAAAATCTTTTGAGTTTTGAATTTCGACTTTTGCCTCCCACTTAAAACTTATTGCAAAAAACTGACTAATTGAAAAACTTTTGAGTTTTGAGTTTCGACTTTTACCTTCCACTTAAAACCGATTACTAAAAACTAACTATTTATCCCACCACTAGCACTTCCCGTTTATTTTTGCCGCCAATGCTTCATTTGAAATTTTCATGCGAATACTGAGTTTCATTTTCCTTATTCTTTCCTGGCCGGTGCTGGCCCAGAGATCGGGTATAAAAGGTACCGTGAAAGACAAATCCGGACGGCCGGTTTCCTTTGCCAGCATCGGAGCAGAAAAGCTGGCGCAAGGCACGATGGCCAACGAAGAAGGAAACTTCCGGCTGGAGCTGCCCCCCGGAAAGTACAATATTTACTTTCAATGCCTTGGATTTCATACACTTAAAAAAGAAGTAGAAATCAAATTGGGCTATGAGGTTCTGGATGTGGAAATGGCAGAACATGTCATCCAAACCAAAGAAGTTTTGGTAGGAACTGGCTCAGAAGACCCTGCCTATTCCATCATGCGAAAGGCCATTGCCAGGGCAAAAATCAACCAACTCCTGCTGGATGCCTACACTGCGCAGGTGTACATCAAAGGAAGCGGCCGTATTCTGGATATGCCCTTTTTGGTAAAAAAAATGGTGAAGGATGAAGGCATCGACGAAAACACTGTTTTTTTTACAGAAACACTTGAAAATCTTGAGTTTAAACAACCCAATATCTACAAGGAAAAAGTAATTGCTGCCCGGAGCACCTTCGGCAAAATCCAAATCAACCAGTCGTACCTGAAAGAAGACCTGTACAATCCAAAATTTGGCAACTGCGTTTCGCCCCTCTCCCCTGCTGCCTTCCGGACCTACCATTTTCAGTACCTCGGTTTTTTTACCGACCGGGGCCACGATGTTTTCAAAATCAAGGTAACACCCAAAGCCACAGGGCAAAATGTATGGTCGGGCGAATTGTTTCTGATCGACAAGATATGGAACATCCACTCCGCAAACCTGACCGGAAACATCGAGGGATTTGATGTGAGTCTTTCTCATTCCTATGCACCGCTGGAAGGAATCTGGCTGCCCGTTCAGATGAGGCAGGGCTTCAAAGGCACCTTGTTTCAAATAAAATTTGACATCCGCTACAATGCCTCCATCAGCAAATACAAAATCACAAAAAATCAAAAATTATATGCTGATTTTCAAAAACTTGAACAAGAGTTCGAAGAAAAATCCACCGAAACTATAAACAAAGACCCGCAGAACTTCGACCTGAAAGCCAGAGAAAAAGAAGAGAAAAAAATCCTTCGTAAAGTGGCAAAGGCTTATCTGAAAGAGAAATACGGCCTGCACCGAAAATCAAAGGCAGAAAAACCGGTTTCATCCACAGTAGAATCCGAGTACCGCTTTGAATACGATTCGGCTGCCTATAAAAAAGATTCTGTTTTCTGGCAGGAGGTCCGCGATGTGCCGCTGACCGAAATGGAAGTGAAGAGCTATCGCAAACTGGACAGCCTCCGGATTGCGGAGGAAAAAAAAGACTCGGCCAAATCCAAAAAGAAAAAAGACCGGTTGTTCGGCTGGCCCGACCTGATTTCGGGAAAGACCTATGTTTTTGGGAAAAAAGACAGTCTGGGCCGGAGAATGAACCGGTTGAATTACTATTCTCCCCTGAGCGAATCGGAATTCAATGCCGTGGAAGGCTATGTTTTGCAGGGAGGGATGTGGTACAAGCGATACCTGAACCAGAGCAAAAACCGAAACAAGGACGACCGGCATTTTATTCAGTTCGGCCCTATTCTGAGGTATTCTTTTGGCAGGGAAAAACTCATCGGCTCCGGCTACATTCAGGCAGGGAACCCGAAGTGGGTGCTGCAGATATCCGGGGGCACCGAAATGCGGCAAATCAACAGCGAAAATCCCATTTCCAGAGAACTGAACACATTTTATGCTTATTTCGATACCCGCAATTTCATGAAGCTGTATGAGGCCGACTTCGGCAAAATCCAGTTCCTGAGGAAACTGACAGGCGAAGTAGAAGCCGAGGCCGGTGTAGAATGGGTAAACAGGATACCGGTACCCAACTCTGTACAATACGGCGGATGGGGCAAAAGCAAAACCTTTGAGCCCAATCTGCCTGTAATGCCATCGGCAGCCAATGCCCTCACCGGCAGGTCAGCTGCTTTCATTATTTCGGGCCGGCTCGATTGGTATCCGGGATTAAAATCATCGATCTACAACGAGCAGCAGTATTACAACGCACGGGGAACTCCAAGAATCCGTTTTTCATGGCGGCAGGCCGTTCCGGGTCCCGGAGAAGCCAAGGCCTCATTTTCTCAGGTTTCGGTTTCGTACAGACAGTCTCTGAGCCTGAATTCGGCAGCACAACTGGAGATTTTTGCCAGAAGCAATGCCATGATTCATGCAGGGCAGTATGGTCAGATGGATGTAAACCACCTGTTTGGCAATCAGACCTTTGTAACCGGCAGGTCCAGTGTGGAGCAGTTTCGCAATCTGGATTACTACGCCCGGTCTACCACCGGCATGACCAACGAATTGCACCTGCATCTTTTCCGCAACGAACTGGTATTTGGCTGGCTGGTGCCGAAGCGCAAAAACTGGAGGGAGAAAATCTTACTCAACGGTATGGCCAACCAGGGCCAGCCTTTTTTCTGGGAAGCAGGATATGGCTTTGATAAAATCTTCAGGTTTATCAGTGCCGAAGCTGTATTCAGTCAGTGGGAGGGGCAAAAAGGGCAATGGCGCTTTATGGTTGGCACTACCTTCAACTTCAGCATCGAGCCGGGCACCTATGAAAAAAATACAGGGCCATAGAGGCCATCCGGCTGTTATCTCCCCCGAAAACAGCACAGGCAATTGCCGGTGGCATCAGGAAAAAATTATTTGTTTCAACCCGATTTCCGGAAAAACCTGAGAACCCTTACTTCAATGAGGAACAGGGGTCATAAGAAATTCCCGGGGAGAGGTGTGGTCCGTTTGTATTTCCAGCACCGGCGCTGCCTGATGTT
>JBIKMV010000132.1:0-8235 GCA_044359055.1 Catalimonadaceae bacterium | reverse complement strand
GTTGGAACTTCAAAAGAAACGCCTAGGTAAGGCGCACTTAAAGTTGGCTGGTTATTATAAACTTTTAGGTCATTTCTATAGTAAGGTTGGAAAGTACATGTTGGCAGAACAAAACTACCTAGAAGCCGAGGAAATAGATAAACGGGTTTATGGGGAGTTTTACCATATCCTGGCGGCAAGTTATTACAATCGTGGTATTATGTTTTCATCACATAACCAATCCCCAAAAAGCGAGGATTATTTTCGTAAAGGATTAAAGGTATTCCGATATGGTCTTTTAACTAAGGATCCTAAGGTTTATTACAATAACGGAAAGTTTGCAGGAAGTAAAATTGGTGGTTTACTTAATTGGAAACTTGGAAACTATTTTACTGCTGACAGTCTTTTTACTTTTGATCCAAATCCACTTCATAAATTTCCAGTAGATACTTTTAAAGTGTTCTCAGGCGACTGGTATCGAGATTTAACAGAATTTTATACCGAGAAAGGAGACCTTAATCAGGCTGAACAATTAGGTCAAAAATCATTAAAATTATGCCAAAAATTTCTCGGTAACTTCAATAAAGACTTATCAGATTCTTATTTAAGACTCGGAAAAGTTTATTTACTCAAAGGTGTCTTGCATAAAGCAGAAACAAATTTTAAGATCTATTGGGATTTGTCAAGTAACCAGATACAGAATTATTTTCCACACTTATCTGATAGTGAAAAAAATCTCTTTTATGAAAATAATAAGAACCAACTTGATGAATTAAAATCGTTCTGTCTCCTGAGGTATCATTCTAATCCAATGGTAACTGAAATATTTTTCAATGTACAAATTTCAGGTAAGGCCCAATTACAAAACAGTTCAGCCAAATGGAAACACCGGATCAAAACTGCAGGAGACAAAAAGCTTAACCGATTGTTTGACGAATGGGAAACCAATCAGAACAAACTTAACAAATTGTTCCAGTCCACCGATTCGACCGAGCTGGCAGGTCTGGATTCCCTTCAGGCCAAAACCGAGAAAATGGAAAAAGAGCTTTCACTCCGGTCTGAAAACTTCGCTAAACTGGCCGATAAGAAACTGATCAACTGGAAGGATGTGCAAAAAGCCCTGAAGCCGGGAGAGGCCGCCGTTGAAATAGTACGGGTAAAAAAGTTTGGCATCGAAAAAACCGTAACCGACACCAGCGATCCAAAGAAACCCGTGTATCAAGTAAAAGGCCTGACAGATACCATTTACTATGCGGCTCTGATTGTAAAACCCGGGTCCATCATTCCCGAAATGGTAATTCTGAAAAACGGCAACGATATGGAAGGTAAATACCTGAAGTATTACCAGAATTTAATTAAAAATAAACTTGATGACAATAAATCCTACCAGCAATTCTGGCAGAAAATCGGAACCAGGCTTGAAGGTTCAAAAAGGATTTACTTTTCACCGGACGGGGTGTACCACAACCTCAACCTGAACACCCTTTTTAACCCCAAAACCAAAAAGTACTTGCTGGAGGAAAAAGACATCCGGATTGTAACTGTTACCAAGGACATTGTAAATCCATCCCCTGTGGAAGAAGACAACAAACTGGCAGAACTGGTTGGCTTTCCAAGTTATTATACAAACCAAACCGGCCAGATTGCAGCTGTCTCAGAGCGTAAAAGTCCGGAATTGATTTATGGTCTTAGTCTGAAATCTACATGCTCGCTTGCCGAACTTCCCGGCACCAAAACAGAAGTAGATAAAATTGCTGGCATTCTCAATGAAAAAGGTTGGGAAGTAAAAAACTATACCGGCTCCACCGCTTTGGAAGAAAACATCAAAGAATCCTACAAACCAAGATTGCTTCATGTGGCCACGCATGGATTTTTTCAGCCCGATACCACTGAGGGTAGTAACCCTTTGTTGCGATCCGGACTTATGCTGACAGGAGCTGGCAATACGCTGAAAGGCGAAAAGAATGAAACAGGAGAAGACGGCATCCTCACCGCCTACGAGGCCATGAATCTGAATCTGGACAATACAGATTTGGTAGTGCTTTCTGCCTGCGAAACGGGATTGGGCGAGATCAGAAATGGCGAAGGCGTTTATGGATTGCAAAGAGCTTTTAAGGTGGCGGGTGCAAAATCAATTATTATGAGTTTGTGGAAGGTGAGTGATCAGGCTACGCAGGAGTTGATGGTTAGTTTTTATAAGCATTGGTTGGGTCAGCACAGTCCCGACAACTTGAAGCTGTCGGGACTGTCGAAAAGGCAAGCCTTCCTCAAAGCCCAGAAAGAGCTGAAGGCCAAATACCCGAATCCGTATTACTGGGGTGCTTTTGTAATGCTGGGGCGGTAGATAGAAATCGAAAGGATACATTTTTTTCAATAAAATTTGTGAATGATTCCCTTCGGCCAGTATTGCCTTTGGCTGAAATGATTCGTTCATAATAATTCGATTTTTTTACTTTACTTTTTTACATTTTCTTTCACCCGGGTTTGATTACAGCCCATTTTTTTTATGCCACTTCGAGTTTCCTTCCTTCTGATTTTTTCCTTTGGAATTTTTAATGCCGCCCGGGCACAAAACGATACTGTCAGGACCTTTACATTCAGCAATCCAAGCCGGTCGGGTGTGTTTAAATTTCCTGAGCATCCAACCAAAACCTACGAAAAAATAAAAATGCTGTATCGGATGCGGTGCAAAAACGGATTGGTATCCACCACCAGCAGCCGAAACCTGGGCTGCGGCGAGTGGGATTACAGTTGCAATACCTATGTCACCGATTCGTCATTAACCGATTCGGTAAAAGCGACCCATCCAAGTTACATCATTTCGGGTTTTTCGGGCAGCAGCTTCAACTATGCCGCCGGCCCTACCCATGACTATTTTGAATATCAAACCCGACAGGCCACCACAGCCTCAACAAACGATACCCTTGCTCCGATCATTCAGGGAAGTTCTGCCCTTTCCCTTCCCTTTTCACAGGTAAAAAGAAGGTCGAAAACTCAGTGGCTTTTTTTACAAAGTGAACTGGCAGCCGCAGGTCTTACCGCCGGTCACCTTTCTGCTTTGGAACTGGACCTTTCTCAAACTGGCACTGCTATTGGACTGCTCCGCATCCGCATAAAAACTACCACCCTGAATAACCTCAGTGGAATTGCCGACAGCGCAGGTTTTGTTCAGGTATATTTTCAAAACACCCAATTTTCAGGCAGTGGCACACAGCGACTCCAGTTTTACCGGCCCTTTTTGTGGAATGGCAATGCCCATATATTGGTCGAAATCAGCTACACCTCCGCCCAGGGACTTTCCGGAAATGTGCTCGCCGGTGGTGCCGTGGAGGCCGGAAGGGCCGTTTCCAACATGAGGGACGACTATTTTTTGAATACAGACGGGCAGACGGGCCAGATTGATTGCGGAGACATAGATGACCTGGATAGTGCTCAGCAATTTACTTTCGAAGCATGGGTAAACATAAAATCCTGGCAAAACTGGAGCGGAATATTTAAAGACAATGGCAAAACGGTATTGGAAACGGGCGATCAGGTCGGTGCTTTGTACTGCATCATCCGCAATCCCAACAATACCTACGGTTATGCCAACAATGTGCTCCCGCTCAATACCTGGACCCATGTGGCCATGGTTTTCGACGGAAGCCAGACCACCAATGTAAACAAGCTGAAATTGTACATCAACGGGGTTCAAAAGACCTTAACCTTTTCGGGAACCATTCCCTCACGGACTGAAAAAAACAACACGCCGCTCATCATTGCCCGTGGGGTAAATTGCCGGATCGACGATCCACGGCTGTGGAGCAAAGCCCTGGCTGCCAGCCAGATTACAACCTGGTTTCGCCAAAGGGTAAATCCCTCACATCCTGATTTTTCTGCACTGGAAGCTGCATATGACCTGGACTTGCCCACGGGCAATGTGCTTCAGGACCTTTCGGCCAACAACCGTGCAGGTATTTTGGGAGGAAATTTTCAGCGTGAAATGTTTACCGGACATCAGATTTTCAAAAACCTCGATCCGGAAACAGAAAGGCCCAACTTGAAATGGGTTAAAAACAACCCCGACATTCAGGTACAAGCGGTGACCGTTCTGGATTCGGTGGTTCGCCTGCCCAATGTGGCCGTGCGTTATTCACTGATAGGCGGGCAGCCCCAAGCCATGGATACGACCTCCTATTATCAATCGGGCAATCAAAGTGTTTGGAACGAATCGGGACAGGTCGTTCGGAGCATTGTAGCTGCCCAGGCCGGAACACTGAGCATTCAAAATCTGGCCTATTTTTCCCGCACTCCCCAAAAAATCGAGTTGCTTTCCTTTGTTACGCCCTATGGTATCGGAATTGACTTTGGCATGGGGGGCAAAGTATGGGAATTTGATATGACCGATTATGCCACCATCCTCCGGGGCTGGAAACGCCTGACTATGGAGCGCGGAGGCGAAAATCAGGAAGACATTGATCTTCGGTTTATCTTTATCGAAGGAATACCGCCCCGGAAAGTAATTTCGGCACAGCAAATCTGGCCGGTTACCCATTCCAGCTTTGCCGATATTTCGGCAAATAAAGTGTATGAAGAAAGGCCGGTTCCGATTTCATCCCTAATGGAATCCGCCAAATTGAAATCCGTGGTCACCGGACATGGCCAGGAAGGCGAATTTATTCCCCGCAATCATTCAATTAACCTGAACGGAGGTCCGGAAGAATTCAATTGGCAGGCATGGACCTATTGCGGAACAAATCCGGTCTATCCGCAAGGGGGCACCTGGGTTTATGACCGGGCTGGCTGGTGTCCAGGCGCACCGTCTGATTTGAATGAATGGGAAGTCGGACCGCTGGTGCAGGCCGGACAAAACGCAACATATGACTACAGCGTGTCTACGGCAACAGGCGACAGCCGCTACATTGCCAGTCACCAGCTGATTCAATATGGTCCCGCTTCTTTTGTTCAGGATGCGGCCCTTTTGCAGGTAAAAGTTCCCGGACAATTGTCAGAATTTGGCCGAAGAAACCCCGCTTGTATGCACCCGGAGGTCGTGTTTCGCAATACCGGCAGCAGTATCCTTACCAGCCTTATTTTTACCTATGGATTGATTGGACAAACACCATCCACATACACCTGGACCGGAAGTCTTGAGTTTATGAAATCAGAAACCGTCTTGCTTCCCATGAACAATCTGGGGGAAAGTTCAGGAATTTTTTATGTGGAATGCAGCCAGCCCAACAACGGAATCGATGGCTATGTGCCCAATAATCGCCTGGAAAGCAATTACCAACTGCCATTGAGTATGCCTCAAAAGTTTGTTGTGGAATTGAAATCAAACCTAAGACCTTTTGAAAACGAATACCGTATTTTGGATGCCAATGGAAATCCATTGTATGTACGCGATGGCTTGTCGTCCAATACCATTTACAGGGACACCGTTCAGTTACTGCCCGGTTGCTATTCGTTTCAACTGACAGATAGTGGAAATGATGGACTAAACTGGTGGGCCAACACCGCCCAGGGAACAGGCTACATCCGTTTCAGAAGTGTATTAAGCAATGCCATCATCCGGACCTTCAATGCCGATTTCGGGGGAGAAGTTTACCAGCAGTTTCTGGTTTCCGCGCTTACGGACAACGAAACAAAAATCCGGCAAACGGTTGATATTCAGTTGTTCCCCAATCCGGCTAAAGACCTTGTTCGACTCGAAATCGGGCTGAACCAGGGTGAGCAACTGGAAATGGAAATTGCAGATTTGACGGGTAAAACCCATCTGAAAGACCGGCGATATTGCAACCCTTCCGACCAATGGACTATTCCCGTAGCAAAACTTCCTGCGGGCACCTATATTCTCAGGTTGAAAACCTTGCAAGGCCAATGGGTAAAGAAATGGGTGAAAGAATAATTCAGGAGGCGCAATGGGTTTGATAGGATTCCTGAAAGTAGCGGTGGCAAAATCTTTGGTCAAAACCCTGTGGAAAGTAAACGATGAAGTGACGCAGGAACTGATGGTCGCTTTTTTCCGGAACTGGGCAGGTAAAGAAACGGCGGTCGGCACTTCTGGTCAGACCGCCGGGCGTTTGGCCAAAGGCCCCGACGCCCTCCCAACCGCCTTCCGCAAGGCCCAGCTGGAAATCCGCAAAAAACACCCGGAGCCGTATTACTGGGGAGGATTTGTGATGCTGGGGAAGTAGTAAGTTTTCAATATGAAGTGTTTAGTGATGAGGGTAAGGACAAAAAATTTTCTGCCCCTGCAATTTTATTATTTTTCCTTTCTTGCCCTCCCAATCCCCTCATTGTGAAATACATCCTCAGCCTCTTTCTCTTTTTGTTTTGCCTTTCCATCCAGGCCCAGATTGTCGAACCGCTCAAAGACAGCGTAGAAAAATACGAGAAACAAAAGCGCTACAAAAAAGTACTTCCCTTTGCGGAGCAATGGGCAGAAAAGCTGAAAAAGGACAAAAAAGAAAGCAGCGCCGAATATGGGTATGCACTTAATTCCCTGGGCAATGCCCTGAACCGGAGTGGAAAAAGCAAGGAAGCCGAACCCATCTTGCTTCAAGCTTTGGAAATCCGCAAAAAAGCCCTGGGGCCGGAACACCCGGATGTAGCCACTTCACTTAACAACCTGGGGATTTTATATGAAAATATGGGCGATTATCCCAAAGCAGCACCGTATAAACTGCTGGCCCTTGAAATCCGCCGAAAAGCCCTGGGGCCCGAGCACCCGGATGTAGCCGCTTCGCTCAACAACCTTGGGGTTTTGTATGATAATATGGGCGATTATGCCAAAGCCGAACCCTATTACCTGCAAGCCCTGGAAATCCGCAAAAAAGCTCTGGGGCCGGAGCACCCGAATGTAGCACAATCGCACAACAACCTGGGGATTTTGTATGATGTATTGGGCGATTATGTCAAAGCCGAACCCTATTACCTGCAAGCCCTGGAAATTTATAAAAAAGCCCTGGGGCCGGATCACCCGGATGTAGCACAATCGCTCAACAATCTGGGGGTTTTGTATAATAATATGGGTAATTATGCCAAAGCTGAACCCTATCACCAACAAGCCCTGGAAATCAGCAAAAAAGCTCTCGGGCCGGAGCACATGGATGTAGCCAATTCTCTCAACAATCTGGGGCTTTTGTATGTCAATATGAGCGATTATGCCAAAGCCGAAACTTATTTCCAGCAGGCACTGGAAATCTGGAAAAAAGTTCTGGGGCCGGAGCACCCGGATGTAGCCGCTTCGCTCAACAACCTGGGGGTTTTATATAAAAATATGGGCGATTATGCCAAAGCCGAACCTTATTACCTGCTGTCCCTGGAAATTCGCAAAAAAGCCCTTGGGCCGGAGCACCCGAATGTAGCCGCTTCGCTCAACAACCTGGGGCTTTTGTATAAGTGTATGGGTGATTATCCCAAAACCGAACCTTACTACCAGCAAGCCCTTGAAATTCGCAAAAAAGCCCTTGGGCCGGAGCACCCGGATGTAGCCGCTTCGCTCAACAACCTGGGGGTTTTAAATAAAAATATGGGCGATTATGCCAAAGCCGAACCTTATTACCTGCTGTCCCTGGAAATTCGCAAAAAAGCCCTTGGGCCGGATCACCCGGATGTAGCACAATCGCTCAACAACCTTGGGGTTTTGTATATGAATATGGGCAATTATGCCAAAGCCGAACCTTTTCACCTGCAAGACCTGGAAATCAGCAAAAAAGCCCTTGGGCCGGATCACCCGGATGTGGGGACAGCGCTCAATGGCCTGGGGCTTTTTTATCATGGAATGCGAAACTATACCAAAGCAGATGGCTTTTATCTGAAATGGAACGCTAATAAACAAGGTCAGATTCAACGGTATTTCCCCTTTCTGTCCGATAATGAAAAGGCAAAGTTTTATTATTCAAAGCTTTCAGGTTATCAAGCCAATTTCCTTTCTTTTTGTGTGGACCGGTATCCCGGCCAAAAAACCATTGCCGGCCCAATGTACAACGACCAGCTGGCCACCAAAGGCCTTCTGTTGAACAGCGCTGCCAAATGGAAACACCGCATCCGCAATAGCCAGGATACTATCCTCAAAAAGCAGTTTAATCAATGGGAGATTCTGACCAACGAAATAGCGAAATCGTTCTCCTCTACCGATTCAGCCGAACTGGTACAAGTCAAAACCCTGCAAGACGAAGCTGAAAAGTTGGAAAAAGAACTGATAAAGAAATCAGAAGACTTTGCCACCCTCGCCGACAAAACCATCTACACATGGAAAGACGTGCAGTCCAA
>JBIKMV010000131.1:0-8237 GCA_044359055.1 Catalimonadaceae bacterium | reverse complement strand
ACCATGATAAAAACATTATCAACTAAGCCTACCGCTGTTAATATTGAATCTACAGAGAAAATTAGATCTACCACCACTATCTGGAAAATGATGATGCCAAGGCTACTGTATTCCCTCCTTTTATTGCCCTTGGAGCTTTTGGCAGGATTTACTTTTTGAACAATTTCCATTACGGTTTTCACTGTTAGAAAAAGTCCTCCGAAAAAAAGAATCAGATCTTTACCGGTCAGTTCAAAATCAGAAATGGTGAGCAGAGGTTTTTGTAATCCAAGAATCCAGGAGATGGCAAAAAGAAGAGCAATTCTGGAGGCTACGGCTATGGAAATGCCGAGATTTCGGGCCTTTTTTTGTTTGTATTCGGGTAGTTTTCCGGTAAGGATAGAAATAAAAATAATGTTGTCAATCCCTAAAACCAATTCCATGGCCGTAAGGGAAAGTAGGCTGATTATTAATTCATTCGTTACTTCCATTCAATCTTAAATAAATTGTTAAATGCCAGAACTGAAATGACTTTTCCCTTGTTCTGGTTTTTATCCTTTTTTAATTTTTATAATGGATTTCATTTCATTTGTGCTTCAGCTTCTTTTCCTATAAAATGGCACTTCCCAGCATTTTCGATCAGGCTTCTGCCGAACAGATTATTGAAAGAATCAACCAGCTTAACCCTCAAACCAAACCCTTATGGGGTAAAATGGATGCTACCCGGATGCTGGCCCACTGCAATGTAACCTACGAAATGGTGTACACCGACAAGCACAAAAAACCCAATTTCCTATTGCGGTATCTGCTCGGTCTCTTTGTGAAAAATGGAGTAATCAACGAAAAGCCCTATCCAAAAAATTCCCGGACTGCACCGGCTTTTATCATAGCAGATGAGCGAAAATTTGAAGAAGAAAAGGCCCGGCTAATCGGATATCTCCAGAAAACTTGTGCACTCGGATCTGCCGGTTTTGAGGGAAAGGAATCTCTTTCTTTCGGAAAACTTAGCGCCCCGGAGTGGAGCAATCTGTTTTATAAACATCTCGACCATCACCTGAGGCAGTTCGGAGTATAGCTTTTTTCATCATCCAGAGTTTCATCCACTGAACTGCCATTCATTATGCCCGATTTGCTTGAATTTACTTCCCGGGGGATTTATTGCAGTGCGGGCGATTTTTATATTGACCCCTGGAAACCCGTAGAAAGGGCCGTAATCACCCATGCCCATTCCGACCATGCAAGGCCGGGAATGCAGCATTATCTCGCCCATCCCTCCAGCGAACCCATTCTCAGGCTCCGCCTTGGCGGTCAGATTTCTGTTCAGGCTATGGATTACAATCAACCCCTTCATCTGAACGGGGTAAAAGTATCTTTTCATCCTTCCGGCCATTTGCCCGGAGCCGCACAGGTTCGGGTAGAACACAAGGGTGAAATATGGGTGGCTTCGGGCGACTATAAGGTAGAAAACGACGGACTGTCCCAGCCCTTTGAGCCCGTTCGATGCCACAGTTTTATAAGTGAATGTACCTTTGGATTGCCGGTTTTTAACTGGGAAAAACAGGAAAAGATTTTCAAAGACCTCAATGCCTGGTGGCAAAGCAATGCTGAAAAGGACATTTGCAGTGTTGTTTTTGCCTATGCACTGGGCAAGGCTCAGAGAATATTTTCAGGTCTCAACCATGAAAACGGACCTGTTTTTATGCATACGGCTGTTTACAATACCCATGAAGCCCTGAGAAACAGCGGACTCCCCCTTCTGCCGGGAAGGCGATGGGATGAAGCCGTCAGCAGGCAGGATTACCGGAGGGCCTTGATTCTGGCCACGCCTTCTTCGTTCGGAAGCCCCTGGCTGAAGCACTTTGGAACCCATAAAACCGCCATTTGCAGCGGCTGGATGGCCATTCGGGGATACCGCAGGCGGAGCAACCCTGACAGGGCTTTTGTACTTTCGGACCATGCCGACTGGCCCGGTCTCTTGCAGTCTGTTAAAGCCACCGGCGCCGAAAGAATCATAGCAACACATGGCTATACGGCAGCTTTTTCAAAATATTTGCAGGAAGCTGGCTTTAGGGCAGAAGAAGTGAAAACACATTTTGCCGGCGAGCGTTTACAGGAAAATGAAATCCAAGGCTCATGACCCTTGCAGAACTTAAATCCCTCGTAAAGAAAGGCGAAGGCCAGCATCTGGAATTCAAAAAGAAAGCCGACTATCCCGATAAAATTGTGAAGGAAATGGTGGCCTTTGCCAACTCAGGCGGAGGAACCCTGCTTCTGGGAGTGGATGATTCCGGACAGCTGAGTGGTCTGCGCTATCCCGATGAGGAACAATTTGTTATGGAAGCAGCCATATCCAAATATGCCCGTCCTCCTATTCCTTTTCAATTATTCAGCATTGCTCTGGGTCAGGGGGTGTTTGTATTGGCATACCTTGTAGAGAGCGGAAAAGAAAAGCCATATTTCTGGCTTTCAGATAAGCAAAATCAAATTTTCAGAGCTTTTGTACGGTCTGCCGATCAAAGTATTCAAGCTTCAAAAGAGATGTTTCAGGTATTGAAACAGGAAAAAATCCGGGCCGCGTTTCAGCCTTTCCGCCTGAATGAACTGGAGAAGAAAATGCTGGCTCATTTCGGAGAAAAGCCCACAATGACCTTGAATCAGCTGGTTCAAATAGGAGAGATGCCCCGTCGGAAAGCCTCGCAGATGCTGGTGAACTGGGTAAGACAGGGCGTACTTCAAATTCATCCGGATGCCAGAGAAGACCTCTACCGCCTTAGTCCCCGCTATTCGGGCGAGGCAGAATGATAACCGCTTTTTCTTTGATTGCCATCGGCCGCAAATCATGAAGAAAAAAATCACTGGAGGATTTAGCTTAATTTTGAAACTGATATGCCAGAACCAACATCACCCCGAAATCCTGTTGATAGTCAGCAAATTTCAGTTTGGAACAGGCCCCTTCATTATGCCCGGTATCTGAGCGAAAAGCAGATTCAGCTGCTTCAGAAAGACCTTGAGATTTTTACAATAGGCGATTTATTTCGTCATTATCCCTTCAGATACGAAGACCGGACTGTCATTGAAGAAATCGGAGCTTTACATCTGGGTTCAGGCTATGTTCAGGTAAAAGGAAAATTTGCCGAACTGATCATTAAAGGAGAAAAAAAGGCACGGCGACTCGTTGGTCGCTTTATTGACAAAACCGGTGAAATAGAGGTGGTTTGGTTTCAGAAACCCGATGCCATCCATAGATTTCTTAAAATGGAAACCCAGTATCTGCTCTATGGAAAAATCAACCCATTCAACGGTAAACCCACCTTCACCCATCCGGAAATCGAACCGTACAGCTCTGAAGAAAAGCGTTCCGGATTTGAGCCGATATATTCCACCACCGAGACCTTGAAAAGGTTTGGCCTCGACAGCAAGGGATTATCCAAAATGATTATCTGGAATCTGAACACTTTTTATCATGAAATTACAGAGCCTTTCCCCGGAAAAATAATCCATCAAAATAGTATTCTTCCACTACCGGAAGCCATCCGGGAGGTGCACCAGCCTCAAAACAGTGAAAGACTGGATCTGGCACTGAAACGACTTAAGCTGGAAGAGCTTTTTCCTCTTCAGTTTCTTTTGCTGAGAAGGAAAAAGATGAACCATCAAAGCAGCACGGGAATGTATTTCCCGAAGTTGCAGCGGTTTACCGATTTTTATCAAAACCGCTTGCCCTTTCAGCTTACAAACGCTCAGAAAAGGGTGCTGAGAGAAATCAGGCAAAATACCATTTCAGGCCATCGAATGAATCGCCTTGTGCAGGGAGATGTGGGCAGCGGCAAAACTATTGTGGCTTTTCTGTCCATGCTTATGGCCATTGACAATGGTTGTCAGGCCTGTCTAATGGCCCCGACCGAAATCCTGGCCATGCAGCATCATCAGACACTGAAGCCTCTTGCCGAATCAGCCGGACTGCGTATAGAACTGCTCACCGGAAGCACTAAGTCTTCGGCAAGAAAAAAAATCGCAGAGGGTCTGGTATCCGGAGAATTGAATATCCTCATAGGTACCCATGCCCTGATAGAGGAAAAAGTTCAGTTTCAGTATCTTGGTATTTCAGTAATAGACGAGCAGCACCGCTTTGGGGTAGCCCAGCGGGCCCGGTTGCACAGCAAAAATGAAAACAATCTGCCCCCGCATGTTCTGGTTATGACCGCAACCCCCATACCCCGGACCCTGGCCATGGCCGTCTATGGCGACCTTGATGTTTCGGTTATCGATGAACTTCCACCCGGCAGATTTGATATCAAAACGGTGCACCGTACCGAACAATCAAGACTTCAGGTCTTTGGGTTTATCCGTCAGCAAATAAGGGAAGGCAGGCAGGCCTACATCGTATATCCCCTTATTGAAGAGTCTGAAACCCTTGATCTCAACCATCTTATGGCCGGATTTGAAAGCATTTCCAGAGCATTTCCAGAGTACCACCTCAGCATGGTGCATGGCAAAATGAAATCTTCGGAAAAGGATTTCGAAATGGACCGTTTTGTGCGGGGTGAAACCAAAATTATGGTAGCCACTACGGTAATAGAAGTAGGGGTAAATGTGCCCAATGCCTCTGTCATGCTGATTGAAAATGCCGAACGATTCGGACTCACCCAAATGCATCAGCTCAGAGGCCGGGTAGGGAGAGGAGACTTTCAAAGTTATTGCATTCTCATGACCGGGACCCGGCTGAGCAGGGAAGGAAAAGAGCGCATTGAAACCCTTGTACAAACCACCAATGGCTTCGAAATTGCCGAAAAAGATTTGAAAATGCGGGGCCCCGGTGATTTGATGGGGACCCGCCAAAGTGGTCTCGCTGATTTAAAGTTGACAAATCTGAGCACTGACGGTGATTTTTTGGAGCAGGTGAAAACTTGGGCCGAGGCTTTGGCTGAGGAAGATCCGGATTTGTTAAATCCTGAAAATCAGAACCTAAGGCTTCATCTTTCGGACAGATTGAAGGAAAAAATCCAGTGGAGTAAAATATCTTAAATCCTTTAAACCATTCCCTTGGTCAGAAAACATAGAATAAGATAATTTTTTTTTAAAAAACCATTTATATTTTTACCCCGTCCAAAGTCTGTTTTTAATTTTTTGCAGTCATCACGAATTTGATACACATGAAGGTTTACAGGTACCTTACATTTCTGACCCTTTCCGCTGGATTATGGTTTGCATCCTGCACCGGGGAAAAAAGCAACAAAACCGAAAATGAAGCCCCTCAGATTGTTGTTACCAACAATGATATTGAGCAGGCCAAAGAAATTATCCTGAGCAATCCGGTTGCAGATACTACCATTCTGGCAGACAGCAGCAATACAGGATTCGGCCAAAAACAGGATTTCAATGCCGATTCAGCTGCTGCAAAACACCTTTTCAGCCAGGAAGAAAACACCGATTGGTACCGCTTTACTGCACCTTCAGATACATCTCTGGCCATTACCGTAGAACCCAATGATCCTGCCGCCGAATACGATATGGTGGTTTTCAAAGGCACCGGCGACAGCACAGGCTCCGATTTGAGAAAAGGCATTATCCCCGCAATTCGTTCTAATTTTGCCCGAATTTCGGGTCCGGCTGATACCATTACCGGCCTTCAGTGCAATCCCGGTCTTTTCGATTTTGTTCCCTCTGATTCTTCCAATCAGTTTTCCAGAGCATTTTGGATGGAAAAAGGCGAAACATATTACCTCGTTTTGAATACAAGCACACCCCGTGGCAAGGGCTACAAACTGCGTTTTCATTCCTGTGCCCCTGGTGCTCCCGGAGATTACACCGGCACATCCATGCCCCGGACTTCAGCACCGCCGGTTATTGCTTCTTTTACTCCTTCAGCCGGAAGGGCGGGCAATCGGATATCCATTGCGGGAGAGCATTTCACCGGCGCAACATTTGTAAGCTTTGGAGGTACAGAAGCATCTGCTTTTGAGGTGCTTTCTGATATCGAAATCAGGGCCACCGTGGGTGCAGGTAGCAGCGGAGCCATAATGGTAAGCACCCCTGCCGGATCCGCCGAAAAGGACGGGTTCAGATACCTCACCGGAAAATCAGTCAGGAAGCAACCGGCAGTCAGGAACAATCCTCCGAAAAAGCCCATAGCCGATGATGGTGAATATTATATTGTAAAGCCAAAAGACACCATGTTTTCCATAGCTTACATATTTGGTATGACTGTGGATGAGCTCATGAAGCTGAACAATCTGAAAAGCAATCTGGTTACAGTTGGGCAGAAACTTAAGGTAATAAGAAGACAAGTTCCCAAAAAAGAACCCGTCAAAACTCCTGCCACTTCCCCCAAACCAGCTACCCCAACCACTCCTGCTGCCGTTACACCGAAATCAACCAAGCCGGAACCGGCTCAGATTCCGCAGAAGACCGTTGAGCCACAGCTCAGTGTAAAACCACAGGAACAGGCCAAACCAAAAGACTGGAACATGACCAAAGATTTTCCCGTCAATACAGGCCAAAGGACCAATCTGGAAGACAAGGGTATTCTGGAACCAGCTGATAAGACCTTTTTCCTTTACTGTAATGTAACCTCAGGGGTGAACAAGCAAGCTGTTGGCGGCACCCTTCAGGTTATCGATTTGAAAAACAAAGACCTTGTTTATAATTTGCAAGCCAACAAGACCGCAAAGGTGCCGCTTTTCAACAAAGGTGGTCGGCAGAAACTGATCATCTGCGATATTTTCGGATACAAAAAGCAAGACTTCGACATCAACTTGGACAACCTGATCAACGATACCACCGAGAATTATGTCCAGATTCAGGATGATACCATTGTGGTGAATTTCGAACTCCGCCGTCTTGAAAAGGGAGATGTAGCCGTAGCTTATAATATTTTCTACTACGACGATGCCTCCGTGATGCTCCCCAAATCCACCTACGAATTGGATCAGCTTTTGGAAATGCTCAAGGAAAATCCGAAATACAAGGTAAAGATTCACGGCCACACCAATACCAGTAAATTGGGGAGAATTCTTTATCTGGAAAAAGGAGATCCCAACTTTTTCCGTTTGACTGCACGAAATAAAGAAACATTCGGTCCCGCCAAAATGCTCTCTAAAAAACGGGCTGAAACCATTAAATACTACCTTTTGTCTAAGAAGATAGCCGATAACCGCCTGGAGACAGAGGGGCACGGAGGCAGCGATATGCTTTATCCTGCTACCCATCCTCTGGCCTTTAAAAACAAAAGGGTGGAAATTGAAATATTGGAAGACAAATAGCGTTTTTACCTGAATCTGAATTTCTATTTGTCATGACAGGCTTCGCATTGGAACAGGAAGAAAAAAAGAATTCCATCATCGGTCTCAGTGTTTCTCTTGCCATCCATGGGGCCATTGTTCTGTTGCTTTTTTTTGCACTGGCCTGGAAAAGACAGATTCCTCCTCCTCCCGAATATGGGATGGAGGTAAATTTTGGTCTGGATGATCAGGGATTTGGAGAAGTACAAGACATGAATCCACCCGGCGAAGAGCCCGGGAGACAGGAAAATGCAGCAAGTCCGGCCCAACCACAGGAAAATACGGAAACAGAAGCTGCTGATACCCCGGAAGCAGAGCCAGAAAATGTAATAACCGGCCAGGACGAGACCTTAAATCTGAACCCTCCAAAGCCAAAGGCTGAAGCTCCGAAAGCAGAAACAAAACCAACAAGCAATCCTGCAGCCGAAAACAAACCCAGAACCGAGGCCCTTTTTCCCGGCGATAAATCTGGAAGCGGCAGCAACAATGGAAACAAACCCGGTACAGTAGGCGACATGGGCAACCCGAAAGGCAATCCTGATGTGAGGGGTATATACGAGGGCAATCCCGGCAAAGGAGGTTCGAGCCTGGATATGGCCGGATGGAGATGGGACAGCCGCCCCAATGTTAACGATCAGTCTGACGAGGAAGGCAAAATAGTATTTCAGATAAAAGTAGACGGCGACGGCAACATTGTGTCTGTCAATGTGTTGGAAAAAACAGTAAGTCCCACTTTGGTGAATAAATACCGGAAAGAAGTGGAAGAATTGACTTTTAGCCGTACATCCGGCGGAAGTGACGGCGAAGGGGCAACCGGGCGCATTACATTTATCATTACCTCAAGATAATCTAAAACTGTGGCTGCGGGCTACGAAGAAACACTGGAATTCCTTTATTCCAGACTTCCGGTTTTTCAGCGGGTGGGGGCTGCAGCCTATAAACCCGGGCTCGAAAATATCCTCCGTTTCTGTACCCTGATAG
>JBIKMV010000130.1:0-8266 GCA_044359055.1 Catalimonadaceae bacterium | reverse complement strand
TGAGGAAAGGCTTCCTTCATGGCCGAAAGCATCGGTTCGATTATCTGTTCGGCATCATGGGCGAATATCAGCACCACCATCAGGCCACCTGTGCCCGTAGTCCGGATTACCAGATTCCTTAGTTGTCCGGTTTGCTCCCTGATATTGAAAAAATTATATCCCTGTTCCTCAGCAAACTTGCGGGTCCAATTCCGAATTTCATTACTTGGCTCAGGCTGCAGATGACAATGGCTGATTTCCAGAATTTTGTCAAATTTTCCGGGAATATGAAATCCCAGGGCATTTCGGGACTCTATTTCATTGTTTCCGATTTCATGAAATTCCAGCCACCTGCTTGCCGAAAAAGTAAATTCCAGTTTGTTGCGGTATTCCCGGGTGCGGGGTGAGGGCAATATAGGAAACCATTTTCCATCCCGGGTTTTTCCTATACGCTCAAAGGCATCTTTTACCTGCTTGGCTTTATACTCCAGCTGCTTTTCATATTCCAGATTCTGCCATTTGCAACCTCCGCAGGTTCCGAAATGGCTGCAGAAAGCCTCCTTTCTGTCGGGCGACGGCTCTTTCATCCGGTACACCCGGGACTCTGCATACGATTTTTTGTCTTTTTCTACCAGGATATCCACCACATCTCCGGGCACACCTCCTTCCACAAAAAAGACTTTTTCCTCAATTCGGGCCACGCATTTGCCTTCTGCCGCCATATCCAGCAGAAGTACATTTTCCTTCAGGCGGTTCCTTGATTTTCTACCCGGCATGAATGGGTCGGCGTGGTGTTTCAGGCAAATTCCTTTGCCCCGACTTCTTCGTACACCATCCGGATTCCGGCGGCAAGTTCAATTTTATGATGCCATCCTGCACTGTGGAGTTTGCTCACATCCATCAGTTTGCGGGGCGTGCCATCGGGTTTGCTGCTGTCCCACACAATTTTCCCCTCAAATCCTGTTATCCCTGCAATCATCTCAGCCAGTTCTTTAATGCTCAGATCTTCGCCGGTTCCAATGTTGATCAGGCCGGGCTCTGAGTAGTTTTCCATCAGAAAAAGACAGGCATCTGCCAGGTCATCGGCATGCAGAAACTCCCGCTTGGGAGATCCGCTTCCCCAGACTACCACCTCGTTTTTTCCGGAAACTTTGGCTTCGTGGAATTTGCGGAGAAGGGCAGGCAGAACATGGCTGTTGTTCAGGTCATAGTTGTCATTGGGGCCATAAAGGTTGGTTGGCATTACCGAAATAAAATCGCAGCCATACTGCAGGCGGTACGATTCGCACATTTTAATTCCCGCAATTTTGGCAATGGCATAAGGCTCGTTTGTTGTTTCCAGCAACCCCGTAAGCAGGTATTCTTCATTGAGCGGTTGCGGGGCCATTTTAGGGTAAATACAGGAAGAACCAAGAAAAAGCAGCTTTTTCACCTTATTCAAATACGACTGATGAATGACATTGCTTTCTATCATCAGGTTCTCGTAGATGAAATCGGCCCTGTAGATGTTGTTGGCCTGAATGCCACCTACTTTTGCTGCTGCCAGAAATACATATTCCGGTTTTTCGGTTCTGAAAAAATCTGTCACTGCCTGCTGATTTCTCAGATCAAGTTGGGCAGATGTTCGGGTAATTATATTGCGGAAACCTCTTTTTTCCAGCGCTCTTACCAGAGCAGAACCCACCATCCCACGATGACCGGCAACATAAATTGGTGCATTTAATTCCATTTTCATTTTGAATATCGGCGAAACAGGCTATTCGAAGTAATTCATGATTTTATGGCCGCCTTTCTGCAAGTATTTATCCCGCTTGAAAAGGTCCAAATCGCTTACCATCATATCGTTTACCAAGCCTTTTAAATCATATTTTGGCTCCCAGCCGAGTTTGGTTTTGGCTTTGGTGGGGTCACCGATGAGCAAATCCACTTCTGTAGGACGGAAATACTTGGGATCAACAGCTACTACTACTTTGCCTTTCTCCACGATGTAATCAGGATTGTGGCAGGTCTTTATCATACCTCTTTCATTCACTCCTTCTCCGGTAAATTCGAGCTCAATTCCTACCTCCATGAAGGCCATCCGCACAAAATCACGGACATAAGTGGTAATACCAGTCGCAATGACATAGTCTTCCGGTTCAGGTTGCTGAAGAATCAGATACATGGCTTCAACATAATCTTTGGCGTGTCCCCAGTCTCGCTGTGCATCCAGATTGCCGAGATACAGGCAATCCTGCAGGCCAAGCGCAATTTTAGAAACAGCCCTTGTGATTTTGCGGGTTACGAAAGTTTCCCCGCGGATGGGAGATTCGTGGTTGAATAATATCCCATTGCAGGCATACATGCCATAGGCTTCCCGATAATTCACAGTTATCCAAAAGCCATACATTTTGGCTACGGCATAAGGTGAGCGGGGATAGAAAGGGGTTGTTTCACTTTGCGGCACTTCCTGAACGAGTCCGTACAATTCTGAAGTAGAGGCCTGATAAATTTTGGTTTTCTGATTCAGACCCAAAATCCGGACAGCCTCGAGAATGCGGAGTGTTCCGATGCCATCGGCGTTGGCGGTATATTCAGGGGTGTCAAAACTGACTTTCACATGGCTCATCGCACCCAGATTGTAGATTTCATCGGGCTGAACCTCCTGAACAATCCGGATGAGGTTGGTAGAATCGGTCAGGTCACCGTAGTGGAGCTTGAAACGGATGTTTTTCTCGTGGGGATCCTGATAGAGATGGTCAATTCTGTCCGTGTTGAACAGGGAAGAACGGCGCTTAATTCCGTGTACTTCATATCCTTTGGAAAGCAGAAACTCAGCAAGATAGGCACCGTCTTGTCCGGTAATACCGGTAACGAGGGCTTTTTTCATGGTAATAAAGAGGTCAACAAAAAATGGCTGCAAAAGTCGGAAATTTCCCCGGAAATCGAAGCATTGGGCCAATCAAGATTCAAAACACCTACTTTTGTTTGAATTTTCTTAACCCGATTAGGGAGCAAAAAGAATTTTAAAATACTGTTTTTCAATTACTTAAAAAATAAATTGGATATGTTGGTGGGATCTAAAGTGAGAATGCTGCATGGAAGAGAAGAAGGAATTGTTACCCGGGTAGATGGCGAAAAGCTTACCATTCTGCTTCAGCAGGGTCTGGAAATACCAATGCACAAAAGGGATGTGGTACTCGTTTCTGCAGCCGAAGAAAAGGTCGCTCCGGCCTCGGAGCCTTCCAAATCAAAGTCAGAATTACCAAAATCGGCCCCGGGGCGGTTATTTTTTGTAAAGGATGGGGTTTTTCTGGCTTCGTTTCCGGGCTCTGCCATGTTATCGGAATTTGCCCTGGTTAATTTCACGGATTATCAGGTCTTTGTGGTTGCTTACAAGCTTGGAAGACCCCTCAATCATTATTATGGGAATTTTTTGTTGGCACCCAAATCCCATGTCATCCTTCCTGACCCTTTCCCCAATCAGGTGAGCCATCATTGGGTAGGAATGCAATTTCAAATGCTGAAATTTTCAGAAAGCCAGGGGGATGCAAAGTCAAGTCAGGAGTTTCGTCTATCTTTTTCGGATCAGGTATGGAAAAAAAGCAAGACAAAGGTTCCCGTTCTGGAAAAAGAGGGCTACCTGCTTCAGCTGGACGGTGATGCGCAAACAGTGAATCCGGAAGAACTGAAAAACAGTCTTTTAACCCCAAAGGAAAAAACACCGCCTGCTCAGGTTCAGACACCGGAAAAGAAACTGGAATGGAGAGAAATTGACCTTCACATTGAGAAATTGCATGCCGACCCCGGAACACTGCCAGCCTCAGAAATTTTTGACATTCAGCTGAAGGCCTTTGATAAGGCACTGGACCGAGCCCTTGCCGAGGGAATCGGAAGCCTGATTGCCATCCACGGTGTGGGTAACGGGGTTTTGAAAAATGAGATTCACAAAAGAGTCGCCGGGCATCCGCATGTGGATTTTTTCCGAGAGGGGAGAAAAGAAAAATTCGGCTACGGGGCTACAGAGATTAAGTTTAAGTCCTGATATTTAACAAGAAAGAAGAAATTTCGGCCTCTGGGCATATTATTCCCAGAGCGGGTAGTGCCTCAGATTTACCTTGTTCTGAAAAAAAATCTGGGTGGCATTTTCAAAAGAAACGGTGTAGTCAGAAACATAAAAAGTCCGGCTGACGGGATGATCCAGATTCAACAGATTTGCGCCGGTCAATTCCTTTTGAACATGGGCAGCCACCAGTCTGGAAGAATCAATTACTTCCACTTTGCCACGGTAATAGTTTTCAATCTGAGCAGCAATCAGGGGATAGTGAGTGCAGCCCAGAATCAAGGCTTCAATTCCCTGAATTTCAGGATTTCCGAGATATGCCTCTATCACCTCATGGCTGATTTTATTATTGAAAAAGCCCTCCTCAATCATAGGTGCAAGCAGGGGTGTGGCCAGTGATTTCAGCTCAATGGACCGGTTGGCTGCATCAATTTTTCTTTTGAAAATATTAGAGTTAACGGTCTGCTTGGTTCCGATCAGACCGATGGTTTTACCGGGATATTTTTCCAGAACATAATCCACCACCGGGTCTATTACATTAAAAACCAATGCTTTGGAGGCCACATATTCTTTTACCAAATCAAAGGCTGCCGCTGATGCCGAGTTGCAGGCAATCAAAATGGCTTTGACATTCTGACTCAGCAGTACATTGCATATTTTCACCGAATAGGCCTGAATAGCAGCTGTTGATTTATCGCCGTAAGGCAAATGCGCTGTATCCCCGAAATAAATCAAGTCTTCGTGCGGAAGCAGCCCGGCAATCTGATGCGCAACAGTAAGGCCTCCGATTCCTGAGTCGAATATGCCAATGGATTTTTGGAATCCGGCGATTTGGTTTTCCATCAGAGTGCAATAACATCCCAATACCAGACTGTGCAAAAACCGGTGAAAGAAAAAAAGAAAAAATTAAGGAAATCAAAATTTGAAACTTTAAACAAAATTCTACCTTTGCCCCCGAAATCGTTGAAAAAAAGGCTCTGAGGCATTTTTTTAAAGAAATTCCTAGCCTCGCTCCGAATTCTTTATCACGGTTTATGAAATAAATTTGAATGTAACTTTTACTAATCTATACAAGATTATTTAATATTGGCGCAACAAAGAAAAGCAAATGACGCACGCGATTTCCGAGGATAAGCTCAGGCTCATTGCCGAGATGGATAAGAAAATAGGAGAATTTATGCAGAAGCGGGCCGATGTCGTGAACAGAATTATTTACGATTCGGCTGTTTTGAAAACCGGTGACTTTGTTAAAATATACGATGGCGAAGATTACCTATGCTCAGGCTCCATCGTTCAGCCACTCTTTCTGAAGCGTGAAGGGATTATTACTTACAGAGTGAAGAAAGAGGACGGTGAAGTTTTTACAAATGAAACTTTCAGGCTTATTAAAATTTAAAAATTTTATTTCTAATCCCCTTAAAGCCATCTTGCATCCGCAGATGGCTTTATTTTTTTTCCTTCTTTTTTCAGGCTTCTTTATTTCCGGTCCGGCTTCGGGCCAATTCCAATCCGGCGGCAGAAGTCTGGTGCAGACAGGCAGTATCTGGACGAGTCCTGCCGAAATGAAAAATCTGGGTTTCCAATTTTCTCAGTTCCGCCAATCCCTTCAGCTTGCTCTGCCTGTCTGGCAGAAGCTGAAAAAGAAAGAATCAGGACTGCATCGTTTTCAGATTGGCATTCAAAGCAACAACCAGCTGGAAATTAATAATTTAACCCCCTTACCCGGAACTTTCAACAGCCTTCAGGCCAGCCTGGGCTTGAATGGATTCCGGCTCTCGGGAAAAGGGAATATATGGATATCCCGGCTTTCCATGACTTACTTCGGCGATGTGGTCAATCCGGAATCGTACTTTCTGAGACCCACCGGTAACCTTATCTACGGCAAAAAACTGGGATCAAAATGGACTCTTTTCGGAGGTTTTTCCTATAACTTTCTGTTCGGATCGGGGTTTGGACTTCCCATTATGGGATTCTCCTTTAAGCCTGCTGCAAAAACCCAGCTTCTGGTTTTGCTACCGCTTTCTATCCGGTTTATGTGGAGGCATCATCAAAAATTTCAAAGTCAGATGGGTCTTCGGCCGGTAGGAGGCATCAGTTTATTCAGGTCAGGGGCCTTTGGGGATGGCATCACGCAAACGCTGATTCTGAGAAACCGGGCATTTTCATTATTTTACAATCTGATGTACATCCCTGCCCTGAACTGGCGGATTGGATTGGGTATGGGCCTGCTCGCCAAAAGAAAAATCTGGGTATCCGAAGACAGTCCGGGTGCTTTTTCCAATGAAAATAATCTGCTGGCCGACAACCTTAAAAATGGCTGGCAATTCAATTTAAGCGTGGCGTACAGGTTTTCAGGAAAAAGAAAAAGCAAGGAGAACCCCTCAGGGCAAAATACTGATATTCAACTATCTGATGATGATCTAAAAGACCTCGATCCCGGGGATGCCGGCCTGTTTTTCGACAATTTTGATTTGCCGTGAATAACTTTTTTTTCCGGAAACCCTACGCTCTGCGTTCCTGGACTCTGGTGGGGGTACAAATGGCCTGCCTCTTGTATATATTTTCAACAGCGCCGGTCAGGTGCATCCGTATCGAATTGCAAATCTGGCAATTGTCGGGCCTTTTTCTCGCCTTATCCGGTTTGATACAGCTCAGCTGGACCTCTTTCAGCATTTTCCCCGAACCCAAACCAAAAGGCCTGTTTGTTCAATCCGGAATTTATGCCTTCATCCGCCACCCCATGTACGCCGGATTGCTGGTGTTGTGCAGCACGCTGATCATACAGTTTTTTTCATGGCAGCGCCTTTTCTTTCTTCTGATTCTCCTTGTTGTATTCGTCCTCAAGATTCTTACAGAAGAAAAATTATTGGTTGAAAAATATCCCGAATACGCTGATTATCAAAGAAAAACCAATCGAATTATTCCCTTTGTCTGGTAATGAAAAAAACTGCCTTATTGTTTTTTCTGATGGTTTTTGGTTTGCCTTTCCTGATGCTTACTGATCTTTTTCCATTTCATAGGTACGGGATGTTTGCCCTGATTCCGGAAAAATCCGATAAGGTTGAACATTTCTGTTTTGAAACCCGTGTTTCCAATCAGGCCTGGCAAAAGCTGCAAACCGGTAACCTCTATTTCGACAACAGCTATTTGCCTGTTCTTGCTGAAAAAGGGTACAGGATTCCGAATGAAACTGAAAAGTGGATTTTGAAACTGCGCTCGGTTCCTGCCGAAAAACCCGACTCCATTCGCATCGTCCGGACTTCAGGCAAGACCATTTCCCTAAAATCCGTTTATCCATGAGCAAGTTGAGAAGATCCGTCATTTTTACCTCGGCGACCTTAGCGGTATTTGTTCTGATCTGGTTTTTGGAAAGCATGGTTCAGGATTTTATTGCCGCAGGTATGCCACACGGGGCCTTTATCCCTGAACTTTATCCCAACCTCGCCCTCAAAATTGAGCAATGGGGCAGCTCTGGCATGATGGACATTCTGGCCACCATCAAATTCAGGTTCCTGATTATGGCCGGCTTTGGATGGTACCTTTTTGCCCATACTTCACAGGCAGATGAGGCTGGTTTTTCAGAAAAAAAGGCCATTTGGCTGGTAAAGCTTTTTTTTATTCTGCAGCTGTTGTTTGTGCCCGATTTGCTGAATGAACTGCGGATTCGCACAGAATGGCAGGCTTTGTTTCATCCGGTTGGACTGTCTGTTCTCTGGCTTGGGCAGTTCCCTTCTTATGCCGTTTTTCAGATACTGGCCATTGTGCTTTTCGGCCTTTCCGCCTGGCTCGTACTTGCCCAGTGGGATCCGGATTCGCCCTTTCCGGTTTTGGCGGCATTGGCTGTATGGTTGATCTGGGTTTATCTGCTTTCTGTCTTTTTTGGGTTCGGTAAAATTGATCATACCTATGCCAGTATGTTTTCGGGCATGACAGGTATGCTGTGTTTTCTCGAAATCTGGCGTCGCAGTTTTTCTGATATCGGATTTGGATTCAGAATTTTTCAGGCATTCATCTGGGGATGCTATTTTTTTTCCGGACTGGAAAAGATTTTTCTTTCAGGAGTCAGTTGGGCAGGAAGCGAACATTTCCGGGTTTTGGCAGCACTCCATCCCGGTTTTGGTGCCGATTGGATTTCAGCTATTCCATTTTCAAACGGACTTCTCTGGCTTGCCCTGCTTTTTCAGATTGGCAGTGCTTTGCAGTGGAAATTTCCGAAATGGGGCTACATCAACGCGGCAGGTGGAC
>JBIKMV010000129.1:0-8330 GCA_044359055.1 Catalimonadaceae bacterium | reverse complement strand
CCTGAGGTTGCCGTCAGATCAACACTGCCGCCCTGACAAAAAGTAGTCGGTCCGTTGGCTGATATGCTTACCGATGGATTGGCATTTACCGATACCGACTGTGAAACTGAAGGTGCTGCACATCCGGATGCATTGGTCATTACCACGGAATAGTTACCAGAGGATGTTACGGTTATGGATTGTGTAGTGGCTCCTGTATTCCATAGATAAGAGGAACCGGCAGTGGCGCTTAGGACCACGCTTCCCCCTTGACAAAATGTAGTAGGTCCACTTGCTGTTACAGATGAGGCAGGAACTGCATTCACCTGATTGATAGAAACAGAAATCGTTCCGGTGGCACTTCCAAACCCTTCAAATACAGCAATATAAGTGGTATTCGGAGCTACTGAAGCCCGAAGTGAACCTGTATTCCCTGTGCACAAAACACCATTATCATCATTTGAAAAGAGGTTAGTTCCTGTTGCATTCAAAAGGTGGACATAGGTATCAAAACCACTGCCGCAGGAAGAAATTTCAATTTGCCCTGCACAAGGTCCGGTGGTGAAACGGTAAAAAATATCAGGAGAGGCCTGGTTATTGGTGCCCGTGTAAGCATTGGAAAATCCACTTCCTGAAGCATTGGATATACTTTGGGTAAAAGGAAAGGAACCGACCTGAATAGGAATACTCAGGTTATCTCCAGTACGGGGATTAACCGTTATGGTAAGCACATTGGAAAAGGCATCGGTACAACCCGCAGAGGAGACCCTGGCCCTCAGCCTTATATTTCCGGGATTAAAATTAAAAGAAACGGTTGCAGCCGTTGCACCTGAAATATTAGACCAGGTTGTGCCATTGTCAGTAGAACTCTGCCAGTTCAGACTTCCACCAGTCCACCCGCTGAGGGAATAGGAATTCGAACTTCCTGCCGTCACAGTGGTTGGTCCTGTGGCCGTTCCACCGACAGGTGTAGTCAAACAGGTTGGATTTACATCAATCGTAACATCATCAAGGTTAAGGTCATACATATCAGCATTACTGAAAGCACGCCAGCCTACATAATATATTCCGGAAGTGGCCGGAGTAAATACGCCTATACGCTCGGTGTAGGTGGTATTGGCAAGGCCGGTGGCAGAATAAATGGCAGCTGATGTCATCCCGGCAGCAGAAGCAGAGGCACCCCATTTTACTTCCAGATTTTCCGGATATGTAGCAGACCTTACCCTTTGCCAGAAACGCACCCGGTATGTAGTTCCTCCTGTAAGCTGAAGCGGAACAGAAAACAACCAGTCATTGGCAGCATTGGTTACATTGTAGGCATAAGTTACATTATTGGGAGTTGACCTCGGATTGGTGGTTCCGATGGCCCATGTATTTCCATCGCCATTTACATTGGCCACAGTCCAGCCGCAGGGGAGACTGCTACTTCCGTCAAAATTCTGCACATGAGGGAAAGAGGTTACCGTCGGATTATTAAAAGTAAGCTGCGCTGAGGAAGATGGCGTGGTATTTCCGCTGCAGGTTACCAGACAACGATACCAAGTGGTAGCCGAAGCACTTACACTTGCCGAAGAACCGCTGGCACCGGCAATATTGGTCCAGGTCGAATTATTGGGTGAAGATTGCCACTGATAGGTTTGCCCTGTCCCAAAGTTAACGCCGGATAATCCCAGGGAAACATTTCCATTAATACAAAGCGTAGAGGGACTTACAGATGCAGTTGATGCAGGAGGCGGTGAAACACAAGGCTGAGGACTCGCAATCTGAAGTGCGGCAAATGCATTGACACGGCCGTGGCCCAGATCGGTACTCCATGAACCGTTGGGCTGTTCTGACACCCCTGTATTGTAAGTGTATCCACCAACTTTTTCACAGGAAGACTCCATAATCTGCCTTGCCTGAGACACTGTAAGTGAAGGATTTACCGATAAAATAAGGGCCATAACCCCGGCTGCATTGGGGCAGGCAGAGGATGTTCCATTAAAACTGGCGGTATAATTACCGGTAGAGTATCCTGCAGAACCTGAAATATCACAGGTGTATATTTTTACACCCGGAGCGGCCACATCCACACCGGTTCCAAAATTGGAGCCCCACCAGTTTTCCTGATCGCATGAAGAAGGATTTTTCCGCTGATTGCACATACTCATGGCAACTACCGAAACCACATTGGAAAGTGTGGCAGGATAACTGTTGGCTCCGTTTGAATTACCGGCTGCAAACAAAACCGGGGCACCTTTGCCGGCCCGGCCCTGGCTATTGGCCCTGGTTATGGGGTCATTGATTAATGAAGAAGTTGAACCTCCACCCCATGAATTGCTGAGAACATCAGCTCCCCCCTGATTCCAGGCCCAGTCGATTGATGTCCCAATCTGCGAATTTGTAGTAACCCAGGAATTTCCGGAACTGTAGGCAATCCGAATCGGGATAATTTTACAGTTGTATGCCACTCCTGCAAGACCTGTGTTGTTGTTCCCAACGGCTGCCACAATACCCGCACAGGCCGTACCGTGTGCATCATTGCCACTCGGACCACCGTTGGAGCCCAGCCCGGTACCATCGAATCCGGGAAGCAGGTTGGCCAGGAGATCGGGGTGATTGAGATCAACCCCTTCATCTAAAATAGCAACCTTAATGGTTGAAGATCCAGTACTGATTCCCCATGCAGAAAACACACGCATATCGGCACCTACTATGCCGCCTGCATTTACGCCGTTGTATTGGGTGGAGGAGCCTGTATTGTTAAGGGCCCATTGCTTGCTTATATCCGGATCATTGGTATTGAACCGCTTCATGAGTCGGAACATGTCGGGTTCGGCGTATTTGAAAACTTTGGCTTCAGCCAGTCGATTGGCCATTTCTACGGCATTTCCGGGGCTCTTTTTGGTAACTTTTACAAAATAAACCAGAGGATCATATTTATAAGTTTCTTCGATAATCAGATTCAACTGAACCGCAAATTCTCTCAATTTATTCAGGTCTCCTGAATTGTACAACTTTACGGCAAACCTGTCCTGTGCTGCCTCAAGATTTCCGTCTTTGAAAGCGAGGAAAGGATTGGCGTAATCTATCTGGTCGAACTTATTCAATTTTTCAATCAGCTCGAGCAGTGATTTTTCATCCAGATTTTTTGCCGGTTCGGCCAGGGTTACTTTTGGTGCCGGCAAGTCCATTTCCCTGCTCAGGGGTTTAAAAACACCCAATTCAGCCAGAATTTTCGATTTTTCTTCAAAACTGATGTCATACCTGAATTTGATGAGTACCCTGCTGTTATTCAATTCAAAGCTGTTTTTACCATTGGGTCCGTAGAAAAAATACGAGCCACCGGCAAAAGCTGCAATTGGTGAAATCAAGAATAGAAAGGCCGGAATTAAGGCCACTGCCCGGATTGAGTGAAAAAGCCTATGGATCTTTCCTGTACAATTATTCATCATTATTTGGTCCATGAAAAGGTTAAAATAAAAAACAACATTAGAAAAATAATTTATTTAGAAAAATAGCATTCGACAATTTGATCACAAAATAAAACAAATAAATCACCTGACAAAAGTCATTTTTCAGACAATTCTCTTTCCAAAAATAGTAAAACTGACTTTTCTACTGTATATCAAAAACCTGACGCCTGTCAGCCGGATGCATGAGTTTTTTCATAATCAAACCAACGGGAGAGCAGCTCCTTTGAAAAAAAAATCAATGCATCCTGCCAATCACGCCCTGGCCCGCATATTTTCCGATATGTCGGCCTTATACCGCTACCTCGGTCCCGCAGAACGATTTCGGGAAATTGCCTATGCAAAAGCAGCCCGGACCCTTGACAATATGAAAGAAGATATCCGGCTCTATTGCCGGGAACACAATCCGGATGACATCCCGGGAGTCGGAGAAAGCATGGCAGAAAAAATTTTGGAATTTATCCGGGGTGGAAAAGTCGGCCTGTATGAAGATTTGAAAAAAAAGGTACCCTTTGAACTACTGGACCTGATGCATATCAATGGATTGGGGCCCGCCACGCTCAAAACCATCCATGAAAATCTGGGAATTGAAACCAAAGAAGCATTTATCCATGCCTTGGAAAGCGGTGCCATGGAGAAGATCAAAGGCTTTGGCAAAGCCAGGATTGAGGCCATCCGGCGCGGTATGAAACTGCACAAATCCGGAGAAAGCCGTTTGCCGCTTCATACGGCCTTGGAGTTGAGTGATAAAATTCTCAGTGAGTTGAAAACCATCCGGCAAATCAGCAGGATAGAGGTAGCCGGCAGCCTGAGAAGAAGGAAGGAAACCATCGGCGACATTGATATTCTCATGGCCACAAGTCCGAAAGAAAGAAGCAGGGTGATGGAACTTTTTCTGGCCATGCCTTTTGTAAAAAAAATACTGGCCAAAGGCGAAACCAAAGCCAGTATCACTGAGGCAGATTTTGACAAACAAGTGGACCTCCGTATTGTAAACGAAGAGGAATGGGGCGCAGCCTTGCTTTATTTCACAGGCTCAAAAGAGCACAACATACGGCTCCGGACTCTGGCCCGCGACCGGGGTTGGAAAATCAATGAATATGGAGTTTTTGATTTGAAAACGGCTGAAAGAATCGCCGGCAAAACCGAAGAAGAGATATACCGGCTGTTTGATTTCAGCTTCATACCACCAGAATTGAGAGAAGACCGGGGAGAATTGAATCTGGCAGCTGACCATAAAATACCTGACCTTATTGAAAAAAGTGATATCAGAGGTGATCTACATCTGCACAGCGACAGCAGCGATGGCAATTCCGGAATCCTTCAACTGGCTCAATTTGCCATGAAAAATTATCCATACGATTACATTGTAATTACAGACCATTCCAAATCCGAACGCATTGCCGGGGGAATGGATGAAGCAGAATTTCTGAAGCAGATTCAGGAAATTGATGCCCTAAACCTGCAACTGGGAAAGGATTTTATTAAAAAAGGAGCAGAAGTGGATATTCTGCAGGATGGCAGCCTGGATCTGGACGACCAACTTCTTTCGAAGCTTGACTGGGTTTGTGCATCTATCCACTCAGGGTTTGGAAAAGACAACACGGAGCGTCTCTTAAAAGCCTGTCATCATCCGCTGGTGCATTGCATCGGCCACCCAACAGGTAGGCTGATTGGCAAAAGAGAGGCCTACAGGGCAGACTGGAAAAAGGTTTTCGAAACCGCAGCACGCACCGGCACGGCTCTGGAAATCAACGCCCAACCCGACAGGATGGACCTCAATGATGAAATGGCCCGTCAGGCGATAGAAGCCGGAGTGAAACTGGTTATCAGTACCGATAGCCACCTGCCCGAAAATCTGGAATTCATGAAAGAGGGCGTTTTCATTGCCAGAAGAGCAGGTTGCACCTCTGGAGATATCCTCAATACCGGTTATTGGAAAAGGCTGGAAAAATTTACAGCTGAGAAAAAGTCAAAAGCAGAAAAAAAGGAAAGCTTTATTTCCTCCCTTTTTAAATATGAATATATAACTGAACCTTTTTAAGAAAAAAGGAAACATAAATCAGGATTCCCGCATACGGAAGTCATGTTTTTACCTTCAGGCAGAGACTGTAATTGTCGGGTGAAAAAAGGCGGGAAATCGGAGGGAAAGGATTCGGATTTGTCATAAAAAAACCAAACATAATGAGCAATATCAGGCATTTTTCAGAAATCAGAATCGGTGACATTCCTGTTGTGGGAGGAAAAAATGCTTCTCTCGGTGAAATGTATTCCGTTCTATCCGGAAAGGGAATTTCCGTTCCGGAAGGATTTGCCATTACCTCATCAGGATACCGGCTTTTCCTCAGGGAAAATCAACTGGAAACGCTGGTAGAAAACCTGCTGAGCCAGCTTAATCCGGAAACACTTGAAAACTTATCCGCCATTGCCCTTCAAATCAGAACCCACATTCTGGAAGCCGGATTCCCCGCGTTGCTGCGGCAGGAAATTCTGGATGCCTACCGTCGGCTTATAAAGGCCTCAGAAACAGAAAAGACCGTGGCAGTAAGGAGCAGTGCCACAGCCGAAGATTTGCCTCATGCCAGTTTTGCAGGGCAGCAGGAAAGCTATCTGAATGTTTCAGGCGAAACCAATCTGATTCGGGCCTGCCACCGCTGTTATGCCTCACTATTCACCGACAGGGCCATAAAATACCGCATAGACAATGGATTTGACCACATGAAAGTTGGCTTATCCATTGGCATTCAGACGATGGTGCGCTCCGACCTTGCCTGTTCCGGGGTGATGTTTACCCTCGACCCCGACACCGGATTCGACCAGGTAATTTTGATTTCAGGGGCCTGGGGTTTGGGAGAAAATGTAGTTCAGGGCACTGTTAATACAGATGAATTTTTGGTTTTCAGTCCTTTTTTGGGAAAAGTAAATCAGCCAATAATATCCCGAAAAGCCGGAAGCAAGCTGAAAACCATGGTTTTTTCTATCCTTCAGGCAGGTGAAATTCTGAAGCCGGAAGATGCCGTAATGAACACCGATACCCCGGAAGAAAAGCAAAACCGCTACATCCTCAGCGACCCGGAAATCCTGCAATTGGCCGGATGGGCAAATTCCATACGGGATCACTACCAAAACCATATGGACATAGAATGGGCAAAAGATGGCCTTGATGGCAAATTGTATATTGTACAGGCAAGGCCCGAAACCGTTCATTCCCGAAAGAAACAAACCCTGCTGAGGCGGTATAATTTGCTGGAAAAAGGAGAAAAATTATGCTCCGGGGCGGGCCTGGGCAACAAAATTGTTTCCGGAAAAGCAAGGATTCTGCACCATGCTTCAGAGATCGAAAAACTTATTGAAGGTGAAATTCTGGTAACCGAAAGGACTGACCCTGACTGGGACCCACTGATGAAAAAAGCCGGGGCCATTATCACCAATCAGGGTGGGCGTACATCCCATGCGGCTATTGTGGCCAGAGAACTCGGAACCGCCGCAGTGGTGGGAACAGGCGAATCGACACAAAAAATTCCTGATGGCGAACTGATAACCGTCTCAACCGCTTCCGGAACTACCGGTGTGGTGTACCGCGGTCACCTGAAATGGGAAGAGAAAGAAATCGATATATCGGCTGTTCCCCAAACCAAAACAAAGGCCATGCTCATTCTGGCGCATCCGGAGGAGGCATATGCTTTTTCTCAATTGCCCAATGAGGGAGTGGGTTTGATGCGCATGGAATTTATCATCAGCAATACAATCGGAATTCATCCCATGGCCCTGAAGCATTTCGGAAAAATTGAGGATGCGGCTATAAAAGAAAAAATCAACTCAAAAACAGCCATGTTTGAGAATAAGGAATCTTTCTTCATCCAAAAACTGGCCGAATCCACTGCCAGAATAGCGGCGACCTTCTACCCCAAAGAAGTGATTGTGAGGATGAGCGATTTCAAATCCAACGAATATGCAAATCTGCTGGGTGGTCAGCAGTTTGAACCCCGGGAAGAAAATCCCATGATAGGATTCAGGGGAGCATCCCGCTATTACCATCCCCTTTACCGGGAAGCTTTTGAAATGGAATGCAAAGCCATGAAAATGGTTCGAAATGAAATGGGCTTTACCAATGTAAAACTGATGATACCCTTTTGCCGAACCATCTCAGAAGCTGAAAAAGTGATTGCCGTAATGAAAGACTGCGGTCTTGAACGGGGGCAGAACGGCCTGGAACTTTATGTTATGGTTGAAATTCCAAGCAATGCCCTTCTGGCTGAGGAGTTTGCAAAGCTCTTCGACGGGTTTTCCATCGGATCCAATGACCTCACACAGCTAACCCTGGGTGCAGACCGCGATTCAGAATTGCTGGGAGAAATTTTCAGCCCATTTGATCCGGCTGTGATGCAACTGATAGAAATGACCCTGACCAAAGCCCGTAAAACCGGCACGCATACTGGCCTCTGCGGGCAGGCCCCGAGCGATTATCCGGAGTATGCAGGATTTCTTGTCCAAAACGGCATAGACAGCATTTCATTCAATCCCGATGCCCTCATTCAGGGCATTGAAAACATAGCCAAAGCTGAAAAATTATCAAACAAATCATAACTCGATTCATTTATGCATCCATCCATTGAACAACTTTTCAATCTTTCAGGAAAAAAAGCCATTGTAACGGGCGGTGCCATGGGCATAGGCAAAGGCATTGCGGAAAGGCTGGCACAGGCAGGGGCCTCCATTATGGTGGTAGACATTGTTTCGGCAGAAGAAGCCGGAGAAACCCTGAAGGAAATTAGATCCTACGGCAATTCCTGCTCCTATCTGCAAGCCGACCTGAGGGACATTTCTAATCATCAACGCATTGTAGACCAAACCGTTGAAGAATTTGGTGACATTCACATCCTGGTAAACAATGCAGGT
>JBIKMV010000128.1:0-8335 GCA_044359055.1 Catalimonadaceae bacterium | reverse complement strand
TTTGTAGATATGCTTTCGCATGCCCGTACCGACAGCCAGATGGTGCGTGAACTTGCCCCGGACGAATCGGCATACCGAACCATCACCAAAGGCTGGTTTAACCATTCTGCCCTGTTGGAGCTGCTGAAGAAAATTGCCGATGCAGGCTATCCTGTGGTCATTACCACCGACCATGGCACCATCAAGGTGAAAAAGCCATTCAAAATCGTGGGGGATAAAAGCGTAAATGCCAATCTCCGCTACAAGGCCGGAAAGAATCTTGGTTTTGATGAAGGAAAAGAAATCATGGTTTGCCGCAAACCGGAAAGGCTTTTTCTGCCCAAACCCAATGTGTCCACAGCCTATGTATTCACGACGAATGATTATTTCTTCGCCTATCCAAACAACTTCAATTACTATGTGAATTTTTATAAGGATACCTTCCAGCACGGGGGCATTTCACTGGAGGAAATGATCATTCCCATACTCAGGCTGGAGCCAAAGAAATAAGCAGGCACCGGAAAAAGGGCACCAATCAGTGCCCTTTTTTCTTTTTGGCCCTTTCGGTCTGCTCCGCCAGAATCACCGCCGACCTGGCATTTACTATGCCTTCGGACACGGAAAGCGAAGAAAAAGGCACCCTTACCTTTTGGCCGGGCTTCTTTACCAAAAGGTCTGGTTTATAGGCCGATTGGATTAGGATGTCCCTGATTTCTGCGGCATTGAGACTTGGAAAATAAGACCATACCAGGGCCGCAACCCCCGTCACCACAGGTGCAGCCATGCTTGTACCGGAAAAGCTTTCATAGAGATTGCCCGGAACACTGGAAAAAATTTCCTGTCCAGGCGCAAACAGATGGACCCCTTTTTTGCCGTAATTGGATGTGCCGGCTACCAGATTTTCGTCCAAATGCGGTGAGGAGTTTCCCACATTTAGCCAGGTCTGACAAACCTTCCCATTGTCGTACTTTTCTATGGGAAAGTGATAAACCGAATCGGAGTTTTCGCCTGAGTTGCCGGCGGCATGGATCATAAGCACACCCTTTTTTTCTGCATATTCTATGGCCTGATCTATGGATTTCTTGAAGGGAGAAAAGGTTTTTGCAAAGCTCATGTTGATGATTCTGGCCCCGTTGTCTGCCGCATAGCGAATGGCATTGGCAATGTCTTTGTCTCGCTCATCGCCTCTTGAGGGTACTACTCCCAGACTCATAATTCTCACCTGATCTGAAATGCCCTCGGCCCCTGTGCCATTTCCGCTTTTGGCTCCGATGATGCCTGCCACATGGGTGCCATGGTCGTTTTCGATAGCAGCCGGGTTGGCCAGAAATCCTGAGCCATACCCTTTTTCCCAGAATAAGCCCGCATTATCAGCCACCTTTTCCCTTGGATTTACATCGGGGTTGTATTCCATTTTCCATAAAACCGACATGCTTTGCCGAAGCAAGGGAAAGCGGGTTCTCATATTTCGAACAAACTGGTGAAAGGCCTGATAACGAGGATTGTACAAAGCCCTTACCACCACTCCGGCCGAAACACTGAATGTGTCTTCCGCAGGAACTCCGGAATGATAAAGTGCCGAATCGCCCTTGATTTGGTACTGTCGCAGCATTTTTTCCAGGGCCTGTGCAAACCGCAGTGAATCCGCAAAAACCCTTTTGAAATCATGAGCTCTTTTTTTTCCGGTTTCGAATTTTGCCTTGGCCCTCATAAATATTTTGTACTCGTAGAGCTCTGCCTTATCGGTCGGTGGCTGACTCAGGTTTTCATATTTTTTTCTTCCTGCCCTGTAAATCCGGGTTTCTTCCGGTTGGTCGTCCGAAACGGGTTCACCCGCTTTGCTGCAATTGAAAAACCAGCCCCTTACATCATCCACAAATCCATTTTGATCATCATCGGTCTGATTTTCAGGGATTTCTTTTTCATTTTTCCATAATACTCCTTTCAGATCTTCGTGTTCATAATCTGCAGGGGTATCCATTACCGCCACCACTATGGGATGGGCCTTTCTGAATTTCATCAGCCTGTAAGCCGAATAAATGGCCGCACCGGCAATGCCTTCTTTGTCCGGATCCAGAAAATGCCAGTCGTTCCTTTGGGTTTCTGAGTCTCTTTTTCTATACCATGGCGACTGAGAAACCAGGGCTGTAAACCGAGGCATACATTTATCCGACAACGGTTTCAACAGGAGTTTTTCTCCGTTTTGAGAGAAGAATATTTTATACCATGCCGTTTCTCTTTCGCTGCAGGCGATGCTCAGTTCGGGAAGGGTAAGAATGGAAAGGGTATCTCCATGAACCCACCATTTGTAGTAATCTGTGGGTTCTTCGCCTTCCAGATCTACAAAAGCCAGGGTGTCGTTCTGAAAATACAGCTCTGTTCCTTTTTTCATGGGCATGGCGGTGCCTTTCCAAACCGAATGGCTCAGGCCAGGCCGGTATTGGGCCATAAGGCAATGGCTGCCAATCCAAAACAGCAGTAAGGCGACAGAATAGACTTTCATTGAAAGGGTCTTAAAAGCGGGTTTGCTGAAACCCAACTGCAAATAATCAAACATCAAATCCCGGCTCAAGTATCAAAGTCTCAGGTCCATTTCACGGGTCAGCCTGGGCGACTGTCCCACCTGTTCAATCACCCAAAGGATGTACCGAATATCGCAGGTGATATTCCGGCAAATGCGGGAATCGAAGAAATAATCGCTCATAGTGCCTTCCCAAACCCGGTCGAAATTTACACCGATCAGTTCGCCTCTGGCATTCAGTACCGGACTGCCCGAGTTGCCGCCTGTGGAGTGGTTCGATGCTACAAAAGCCACAGGGACGGGCTTCAGCAGATTTTGTTCGGCAAACTTTTTCTTAAGAGGTTCCTCCAGCATAAAATCAAGCTCGGTATCGGCCTTTTGCATGATGCCTGCTGTGGTAGTCTGAAAGGTATAAGAAACCCCGTCTGCAGGTTCATAACCCATCACATTGCCAAAAGCCACGCGGAAAGTCTGGTTGGCATCGGGGTAAAAGGTTTTTTCGGATTGTAATTTCATCAGGCCAGTAAAAAATACCTGCTGGTTCCTTTCCATATCTCCCATAATCTTTTGATATTGAGGATTGTATTCATTCTGAAATTGCTGGTTCAGCACCCGAAGCAATTTCCAGGTCGGATTTTTTTCAAACAGTGAAGAATCGCCTTTCAGGTTTTTTTGCGCCACTTTCCACACAAAGGATGAATCAAACCATTTGCCCCCGTCGAAATAGGTTTTGGTAAACTGGTCGCTCTCCAGGGGATTTTCTTTTACAAAATTCAGGAAATCAGGATGATGCATAGCATCCGGGATGTCCCTGCGGTAGGCTTCCATACAAACCCGGAACAATTTTCTTTCTACCCCGGCATCGGCGTCTTTCCATATGTATCGGGCATTGGCTTTAAATTCATTTAACTTTTTTACGGCTTCGGCCTCGGGTAGTTTTATTCCCCTCTGAATCAGGCTTCTGCACTGCAAAACTATGGAGAAAAGGTCATTCGCCATAACGGCTTCGCCCTGATACGAGGCCGGGATAATCAAAGATTTTTGTTTTTCGTAGGCCGCTTTCAGGTTGTCCAGGGCCTTTAAAAAATCCTTGCCGTCCTCTCTTTTTTCAAAGAAGCGGCGGTACCGTTCTTCCAGTTCCTGCTTGCGTGCTATGGCATTGGATTTCCCCAGACCCAGCATTTCGCCTTTCCATTTTTTCCAGGCATTGGCGATGTCGGCCTGGGTTGCCGCATATTTGATTCTTAGGGCATCAGAACTGTGCATGGCGTTGTTGATAATGTCCAGTCTTTTGGTCCTAAGGTCTATTTTTCGGGGGTTAGAAATTTCGGTCAGCACCTCCAGGGCGTAGGAAGGCAGGTATTCCATGGTACGGCCCGGATAGCCCAGCACCATGGTAAAATCTCCTTCTTTTACACCGGCTGTGGACACTGGAAGGAATTTTTTGGGTTTGTAGGGTACATTGTCTTTGGAGTAGGGTGCAGGTTTATTGTCCTTGCCGGCATAAATTCTGAAAAGACAAAAATCACCGGTATGTCTGGGCCAGACCCAGTTGTCGGTATCGCCTCCGAATTTGCCAATGCTGCTGGGAGGTGCCCCTACAAGCCGGATGTCTTCAAATACTTCATATACTAGGATCCATTGCTGCAAGCCCCCGAAAAAAGGCCGAATCTGCGCTTTGTAATGGGTTCCTGCCGTGGCTTCTGCCAGGATTTTTTTCTGGTTTGCCTCCATGCGCTGCAACCGCGTTTTGCTGTCTGACTCTGGCAAAATGCCCTCTTCCAGCCTGTTGGTAACTTCTTCCATTTTCACCATTATCTGAACGGTTAGCCCGGGATTGGGCAGCTCTTCTGCCTGATTTTTGGCCCAGAATCCGTTTTTCAAATAATCGTTTTGCAGAGTGGAATGAGATTGAATCTGTCCGAATCCGCAGTGGTGATTGGTTAAAAGCAGGCTCTGGCTGGAAATGATTTCTGCCGTACAACCCCGGCCAAACAACACCACTGCATCTTTCAGCGAGGGCTGACCGGTAGAATAAATGGATTCCGGTGTCAGCAAAAACCCTTTGGCTTTCATCTGCTCAAAAATAGCCTGATTGATGAGGGAGGGGGGCCACATCCCCTCTTCGGCCATTACCGGCAGACTCAAAACGGCCAAAATCAATGTGAAAAAGCTGTTTTTCAGGAAAGAAATCATTGCTTTTGATTTCAGAACAGAGAATGCCCTGATAGAAAGTGTAGAGTCCATAATGGAAGATCTGAAAAATTTTTGCCGGCAAAGGTTCCAAAATTTCTGAAAGTTTGGTGTTTTGGTTTTCAAATTTCGCCGGACCGGAGTACCCTTGCGAAACCGGCCCGCTGCCCTGTGACATAACTTTTGTCTGAATTGTAGCACCTTTGCAATTCTTTCCTATGCTGCTCAGGTCGTCTCCGGTTTTGTGCAATTATTACCTCACCTATCGCTGCAATGCCAGTTGCAGTTTTTGCGATATCTGGGAGCGCCCTTCACCCTATGCCAGTCTGGAAACCATTTTTCAGAACCTGAAAGACCTGAAAAGGCTTGGGGTTAAAGTGGTGGACTTCACAGGAGGCGAGCCGCTATTGCACCGCGACATAGACTTGATTCTCCTCGAGGCCAAACGCCTGGGTTTCATTACTACCCTCACTACCAATACTTTACTTTATCCCAAATGGGCCGAAAAAATTAAAGGTCTGGTAGATATGCTGCACTTTTCGCTGGATAGCCCGGTGGAGGAAGAACACAATCAAAGCCGAGGCGTGGCTTGCTTTGGTCATTTACAGGAGTCCATTGCCATAGCCCGGAGCTTGGGCGAAAGGCCCGATATACTTTTTACCGTTTTCGAGCACAACCTCCACCACCTGCCTGCACTCTGGCAGGAATATGCCATAGAAAAAGATCTGGTTCTCATTCTCAATCCGGTTTTTGCTTACAATAGTGTAGAAACAGGGGGCGAACTCAGCACCGGGCGACTGAAAGAACTTAGCCAATGGGGCAAAAGAAAGAATGTTTTTCTCAATCAGGCTTTTATTCAATTGCGCCTCGACGGTGGAAATCGAACCGCCGACCCAGTTTGCAAGGCCCTGACTACCACTCTGGTAATTGGCCCCTCCGACGAGTTGATTCTGCCATGCTACCATCTTGGGATAGACAGCCTGCCCATAGGTGGAAAGTTGTATGAGCTCTACCGGTCAGAGAAAGTACAGAAATTAAAGGATTGGGAGGGACGCCTGCCCGGCTGCGAAGGCTGTACGATCAATTGTTACATGCAGCCCAGTTTTACGGTGAACCTGAACCGGTACTGGTTTTTGGCTGCGCCCAGTGCCATCAAATACAACCTCATCAAGGGTACCTGGAAAAAGCTCAGGTTGTAGGAAAATCTGTGGGTTAAAACGCCTCTCCGAAGGCAAAGTAAAAGCCAAAATCTCCTTCACCCGTCATGGCAAAATCGCTGCGGAGATAGGTGTTTTCTTTTTTATCTACCCGGATACGGATTCCGAGGCCCCCGGACCATTTTATTTTTCCCGCATTCTGCATTTGATCGAAGCGGTACACCTGTCCGACGGCGGCAAACGCCGTAAAACCAAGGAACCTGCCGGTCAAGTAGCGGTACTCGGCCTGAGCCGCCGAAAAATTCAGGTCGCGGTATCTGCCGAAATAATAGCCCCTCAGCATCATATTTCCTCCCAGAATGCCCTGCATGCGAAACGGGCTGCCCCCGGTCCTGTGACGGGAAATCAACTGTAAGGCTGCAATGCCTCTCCCCAGTGCTTTTGTGAAATACCTCAGGTCTGCATCCAGGGTTGCAAAACTGAAGTCGCTCCCCAAGGACTTGCCAAAACTCATCCCCTGCAGAGAAAAGTACATTTCGCCTGCTTTCGGATTGAGCAGATTGCTGCGGTTGTCTTTCAAAATTCCCAGACCCAGCCCTGAAGAAATGCCGTTGCGGATGGATGAAAAGGGATTGACCAAAGCTTGTTTTTCTATGGGCAAATCATCCAGATATGCTGTTTGATAAATGTGCTGATATTGCTGGCAAAGTCCCAGATACCAGGCCGACCCGGTTGAAATTCTTTTGTAAAATGCATTGGAAAGTTCAATTCGACGGGCATCATACAGAAAATCATCCTCCCTTTTGGCCTTTCCCCCAAATCCCCAGAACAACTCAGGAAAGCGGAGCCAGGCATTTTTACCGAATAAAATCCATCGTCCTTCTTTCTGACTCAGGGTCCATTCGGCAGCTGCAATAAACTGGTTTTTAAGAGAATAGGTCAATTCGGTTTTCACCACAGAGTGGCGGGCCAGACTGTCTTTTGCAAATTTAAAGTCTGCCAATGCCACCGCTCCGAAATAGAAACCGGTTTCGGGTGCGGAGCCCAGTGTGGGGACCGCCATCAAGGTTATATTTTCTTTTCTTAACCGGCTGCTGTCTTTACGAAATCCAAAACTCTGTCCTGAAATAAACAGCAGGAGTAACAGAAATGCAGGGGCCCCCAACCGAAAAGATGGTATCAAAATTTAAAGTTATAGGTAATGGATGGTATTACCGGAAAAAGAGAAACTTGCTTGGCCTGAAATCCCAGAATGCGGCCTGTACCGTCAGGATTCTCGGTTACCGTTTCGAAGTAGATAAAGAAAGGATTCATGCGGTTATAGGCATTGTAAATACTGAAACTGAGATCGGCTTCGCCCCACCGGGGTTTTAATTTGTACACCAGGCCTATGTCAAACCGGTGGTAGGGTTCCATTCTGAAGGTGTTTCTCCGCCGCACAAGAGGAATCACATTCACCAGCTGTGCCGGATCCGTGGTGCCGGGTACATCCTGGAATAAAAAGCGGCCTTCGGGAAGCGAAATGGCATTTCCTGAGCCATAGACCCATGTAGCCGAAAGATTCAGTCTTTTCGAAAACTGGTACAGGGCCACTACCGAAATGTCGTGCCGCCTGTCGTAGCGGGGGTGAAAAGCTTCTCCGAAATTGATATTTTCAAATCTTCGCCAGGTATAAGAAAGCGTGTACCCGATCCAGCCGGTAAGTTTTCCCTTCTTTTTTTCCAGATAAAATTCGGTGCCATAAGCCCAGCCCCTGCCAAACACAAATACAGTATCAATCTGATTGTTAACAAAAAAACTCGCCCCATCCTTCAGGTCAATCTGACGCTGCATATTTTTAAAATAATATTCATTGCTGAAAAAGAGCTGATTATCCCAAAGTGAGATGGAATAACTTCCCGCTACCTGGTCTGAAATCTGGGGCTTTACCACATTCGAACTGGGGTACCACAAATCCGTTGGAAGGGAGGCGCCCGAATTGGAAGCCAGATGCAGATACTGGTACATCCGGGTGTAGTTGGCCTTCAGACTGATGTGGTCGTTTATCTTGTACCGAGCTGAAAATCTTGGTTCTACAGCACCAAAGTTTTGGCTGTTTCTCCGAAAGCCCGTGAGCACAAATCCTGAGTTCAGCTGCCATTTTTCTGAAAGGTCTATTTCATTGGATAAAAATGCCGAACCCGAAAATGCGACCGGGCTTGAGCCCGACTCAAAGCTGAACGAGCCGTCTGAGGTGGCGGCAGAAGCCCTGCCGATGTCGAAGCTGTGGCGGGTCAGCATGGCACCTGTTTGCCAGGTAATGCTTCGTTTTGGTGTCCAGGTCAGCTCTGATTTGGCTGTGTAATCCCGGATGCCGGAGCCCAGTTTGAAACGGAAGCTGTCGAATTTGTTGCTGATTTCGTAGTTGTAATCTGTAGCCAGAATCTGGGTATTCAGATTAAGCTGAGGTGAAAATTCATGCTGCCATCGCAGGGTTCCCATGGTA
>JBIKMV010000127.1:0-8358 GCA_044359055.1 Catalimonadaceae bacterium | reverse complement strand
AAGCTTACAAATCAAAACCGTAACCGAAGGCCGAAAGCGACTTTGGTGCAAGTGCCATCCCATCGAAGGAGACATTCAGTTTCTGCTGTGCTTTGGGTATTGCCCGTTTTTATTCCCGTGTAGTCATACCTTACCTTTCAGAAGCAATGGCTACCGGGACTTTGAAAATCTGAGTGCCTCCACCAATCTCGGTTACCTCAAAAACAGCCACATACAGACCAATACGGCTTCTGCGGCCCTGCTCGTTGGTGCCATCCCATTTCCATACTCCCCGTGCCCCAAGATTTGCACTTTGGGCAATGTTTTTCACCAGCAAACCCTCAGAAGAAAAAATCCGAAGGTTGCCAATCAGGCCATTCTTTTCGGTGCCATAGGAGAAAAGAGTAAAATCTTTGTTGCCATCGCCATTGGGTGAAAAAGCTGCCGGCTCTGCCAGAAATCCTTCGCCGGGATTTGGATTCCTGCTTTGTGAATTCTCGTATCCGGGGGTTCCATAGCCTGCATCTGAGCTCGCAGATTGCCATGCATTGGCATCATTTACAGATAATTGTATCGAAATTCGCTCCAGCGATACACCTTTGGTTTCGTCCAGAACCGGGGCGTGAAACTTTTCAGAATAAAAGAATTTTTGCCAGACTTCTCCTTTCGGGCCCAGAAGGCGGATTGTTCCGCTGTCTGCATTGAAAGATGGCAGGGGCATTTCATAAAAATGCTCCTGATTTCCTTTGGGATAATCGCGGAGGGTGAGCGATTTTGATGCGGTCAGCAATACAATGCCGCCGGGTGCCACAGGCAGCGACAGGTCGGTTATGATTTTTTCTTCTGTATCGTTGGCAATCCGGTGATCCTTCAGGTCGCGGAAACCGGGGCTTACATTTTTCAATTCTACATAATCGGTTCCTCCTGTTTTGGGGTCAAACAGGATTTCATTCAAGGCCCAGGTTCCGGCATCGGCCAGCCCCGGTCTCGCTGTTTCTACGGTTTGGGCCTGACTTTGATTGCCGGCGCAGTCTTTCACAGCCCCCATTGAAATGGTAATTAACTCATCAATTTTCAGTTCTGGCGAAATGCTGATACCCATGGAAGCAAAATCCTGATTGGTAATCTTTCTGCCTGTTATCTGATACCCTTTGTCTACGCTCAGGCTTACCGTTCCCAGGCTGAGGCTGTCTACCGTTTCGTCAAATTCCAGCCGGATAGAATCCGGACTCAGGACGAGTGCCCGGTCAAGAACAGGGGTATTCTGGTCTGGCTTACTGGCTTTTACGCTGTTTTCTTTTCCGGGAGTACCTCCTGCTGCCGCCGAACTTATGGTCCAGTTTCCCGTGGCATCACAAGGATTTCCGGTATCAATCATTTCCAGCGACCAGCCATCAAGCCACAGGCTGTAGGGAGAATAATTGTTTGACATGAATAGAAACTGATGAATCCATGCACCATTGGATGCCAGTAATCTGAGGTTGTCTCCTTCTGAGTTGATGGTGGGAAAACCGGTAATGCCCAGCACTTTAACATCCGGAAGGGACTTGAATTTTTCTGCACCCGAAGTCCCGGTCACTACCAGAAACTGACCCGGTCCAAGTTGGTAAGGGGGTAGTTTTCCGATAGAGCTTCCATCGCTGATCTGAACACCGGAAAGGTCAATCAGGCTTTGGCCGGCATTGAAAATCTCAATATATTCTGTAGGCGGTAAATTGTTTTCAGGAGTATCATCACCCTGAACCTCAGTAATGAGCAATTCGAAACGACCGGGTGCCTTACCTTTGCCGAAATTTAGTTGGGTCTCTGCCCCAGAATTGCCTGCACAGTCTTTTATATTGCTGAATTTCAGTCCATAACTCACTCCGGGACTCAGGGCTTTGCTGAAAACCAGGGTGATATTATCCGGCTGAGGAAATCTGTTCAGTACCTGGGTCAACTGGATATTTCCGGTAATTTCAAAGGCAGAAATTCCCGGTGACAGGGAACTTAAAGGTTCGGAAAAGGTAAGACGGATGGCATGGGTATCGCTTACCGCAAATTCTGTAAATACTGGCCCTGATACATCCGGAACATTTGCAAAAATACTGTTTTGAGATCCCGGCGTTCCTCCGGCTGAGGAGTTGGAAGCGAGCCAGTTGCTTCTGCCGCTGCACAATAGAAAAGGGTTGATCTGCTCCAGGGTATATCCACCGTTTTGTTTTTCTGTGCTTCCATACCAGGTGGTTTTATAATCGACTTCATCTATGGCGATTCCGCTGTTATCCTTGAGCGTAAGCAAATCTCCGGTATTGTTCAGGGAAGGTAAAGTTACGCCCAGAGTAGGACCGAAGGTTTTATAGGCTGCGGTATCGGCCCGGTTGCACAGAATCAGAAATCCACCTGCCGGAATCGAGATATTGGGCAGGGTAATGCTGGACACAGCATCTGAAAAGGTCCAGTCTTTTACTGATCGCGGGGAGGTTCCGGGGTTGTACAATTCAATAAACTCTCCTGCCGGTAAATCAATCTGAGGGTCGGGATCGGCGAATATTTCATTGATTACCAGAGTTCTGGGTCCGGGAGCTGCCGCAACCGACAATGCCACCTGCTGGGTGTTGGTCTGTATATTTCCGGCAAGGTCTCTGGCCTGATTTACGGTGATGGAATAGGTTCCGGGATTGAAATCGGAAGCCACAGTAATCCTTACCACAGAAAAGTTGCCGGCTGCTCTTTCGGTATTGGTTATAGAAAGGGCAGGTGATATCCCAAAAAGGTTCTGCTGCGAAGCAAAAGCCGCATCTACCGGTTCATTGAAATTCAAATCTGCCTGATTGGGAGAAAATAGGCTGGCAGAAAGCAATACCGGTGGACTCAGGTCCGGTCCTGAAGCCAGGTCAGCTTTGATATCGTCGAAGTAATGGCGGCTTCGGTTTGTTTTGGTGGATCGGATCAAAACTCCAATTCCGGCGGAACTACTCAGGCTGTTGTCGGTAGCGGAGCCGAAGGATATAAAATTGCTTCCTGTTATTTTCTCAAAAATCTCCCAGTTTCCTGATTCTGAACGGGTTACTCTGATATTTCCCTGATTGTTGCTGCTGCCGTTTACCAGGCTGTTGTTTTGAGCTATGATTTCTGTAACCACACTACCTTGCTTTTTGAATAGACCTATCCCGTCTCCTGTGTTTCCTCCCAGTCTTACAAAATATCCGTTTTGGGCGTCTGCCAGATTGAGGTTGTCTGTGGTAAGCCAGAATTCCATGAAGTTCTGGGGTGACGGATTAAATGCCATCCGGAAATAAAACTCCCAAGAAGTGAAGTTCTGACTGGTGGCAGTGGAGAGGTAAAAAACGGCATTGGCAGCATTCCCGGTTGTGCTTCTCAGCTGACCGGAACTGATTTGAAATGAATCGGAAATGCCAATCCAGGCAGGATTCTGGGTGAAATTTCCATCCGTAAAATCGTCGGTAAACTGGCCCGCAGATGAAAAATGAATCAGAAAAACTGCGGTTAGAGAAAGAATAAAAACCTTGAATTTCATTGGCCGAAGAATGCCCAAATTTGCTTTCCTTCGCTGTGATAAACAACAAGACTCCGATATTTCCTTTTCTTAAGGACCTTCTGTCTTATGAAACGAATAAAATTTATTCATATCCTGTTGTTTCTGAGCCTGTTGGCTTCAGAAGTTCAGGCATGGGGTTTCTTCGCTCACCAGCGAATCAATCGCCTTGCGGTGTTTTGCCTTCCTCCGGCCATGCTGCCTTTTTTCAAACACCATATCGTATATCTCACCGAAAATGCGGTCAATCCGGACCGGCGGCGGTATGCTGTGAAGGGCGAAGCGCCACGGCATTTTATCGACATTGATGTTTATGGCGACTCGGCACTTTGGAAAATGCCACGCCGCTGGAATGATGCCGTGGCCCGGTATTCAGAAGACACATTGATGGAATACGGCATTGTGCCATGGGAGGTAAACCGAATGAAATATGTGCTTCAGCGTGCATTTGAAACAAAAAATGTAAATGCCATCCTTCGTAATGCTGCCGACCTCGGGCATTACATTGCCGATTCCAATGTGCCCCTGCACACCACCCAGAATTACAATGGGCAGATGACCGGTCAGAAGGGCATTCATGGCTTTTGGGAAAGCCGGCTTCCGGAACTTTTTTCAGAGGATTATGATTTTTTTGTTGGTCAGGCCGAATATGAAAAAAGGGTGTTGGACCGGGCCTGGAGGGGAGTAATAGAGGCCCATACAGCCCTTGATTCGGTTTTAAAGTTTGAGAGGCAACTTGATACCCGTTTTTCACCCGACAGAAAATATGGTTACGAGCAAAGAGGGAATGTCACCACCCAGGTTTACAGCAGGGAATACTCTAAAGCATATCACGAAATGCTTGGCAATCAGGTGGAAAGACGCATGAGGGCCAGCATCAGAGAAGTAGCGGATATTTGGTACTCCGCCTGGGTTGATGCTGGTCAGCCCGACCTTACCGCTCTCCTCGATTACCGTTTTTCGGAAAAGGACCAGCAGGAAATGGAAGAGGAAAGAAAACTATGGCAAAAGAAAACCATTGAGGTGCGGACCGAGGAATCTGCTCAGATCAGTATGGAGGAATTTTTATTTGGAGTGTGCTGCAACCATTCAAATACTGGTCACTGCCACAAATAGGACAATCAAAATCGGATTGATGACTGAATCAACCGGTTGATTCTTTTCTGCTTTTGTATCTTTTTGGCCTTTGTAAGCCTTGAGGCAAAGGTCTGAATAGATCCTTACTGATTCTGCATTCCGCTGGAATTCAGGAAGTTTTCATTGATTACCACTTTCCAGTCTTGCTGTAGGCGCATCGGATGGATAGAAAATGGTCCTGCAATCCGCTTCTTGATTTTCTGTTTTCCTGCAAATCCTTCCAGTGTTATTTCACCCTGCATATGGGGTGCAGTAGCGGCTTTGTTTTTGTATTTGATTATATCTCCCTTGGCAATGCCGGGAAGAGTCATGGTGTCCGGCTTCAAAAAAATCGTTCCTGATCCGTAAATTTTCACCGAATGGAGCGGCATGGATTCATTGAAAATTACCACAGTAATTTTGGTTCTTGCCTCATCGGTAACCATCAGATAGCAGTAGCAAAGCGGTAAAAATGCCAGAATGTAGGAAGAAGCACTGATGCCTTTGCCTTCATTGTTTTCTTCATTGGCATTGCGGAGCCAGCCCCACAAAAACCAAATAACCGAGAGGACCCAGGACATTACCCCGCCTACGAGCAGCGGAAAAGTAAGATCTTCCAGCAACTCCAACCCAAAGTACGCAATGATGGTGGCAATAGAGCACAAAATAATGGCCACCCAGGCCATCCATTTCGATGTTTTTAGTAAATCCCAGTATATCATTTCTGATTTTCGTCTGTTACCTGATATTCAAAAGGACAAATGATTTCCTTTATTGTATAGGTGATGTTTATTCCCAAATAAGTGTAAATATCTTTATCAAACAAATTCCCCCTCTGCTGCCCGGTCACTACATCCCGGTCGCTTACATTGTCCAGATAATCGGTAAAAAGAAATCTTCCCCCAAACTCAATTCCTGCATTCCAGTATTGGTTGAGCTGCTGCTTGTAGCCAAGTCCGACCAGAATGGACGGCTGAACCAATGAAACCGATCCATTTTTTTCTACGGGGTCTGTATTGAAAATAAATAATGAAGGACCTCCGAAAAGATAGGGAGAACCGAAAATAAAGCGGTTTTTCGGATTCCTGAAATTGAAAAAATTGTACTCGCCGAGAGCAGAAAATTCTACCAGATTTGTCTTAAAAGTATTGGGTTGCATTTTGGATACATAAACATTTGGCGAAATGGAACCGTCTCCAACCAGATTTCCAAGAACAAGATTGGCCCTTCCTACCAGTGCCATGCTGAAATTATACCGAAAGAGAAGTTGCGTACCCGGTCTTGACAGTAGGGGATTGAGCTGAGGATTCAGGTCGCCTTTATAATTCAGGGCACCTACTCCTGCACCAAACTCAAACCGCTGTGCAACAGCATTTTTCGAAGTGAAAAATTGAAAAAAAACGAGGGCCAAAAGCCCCCGGAAAAATAGTTTCTTTGTCATCATCCCTGCCAAAACGCTTCCGGATGAAAAATATTAACGGAATTTTGGTGGTTTCTGCTTGATCTCTAAAATATAAGCAAGATGAAAAGCAGTTACCATCCAGTAATCTCTTCGCTTGTTGCCCCTTGGAGGAGCCTGGCCTACACCTTCCGAATTTTCGAAGGCTTTGAATCTTTGAAATGGTTTGCCTGTTTCTGGATTAATAATGAGGTCACCGGTTTCCGGGTTTTTCAAGTCGATTGAAGTCACATTATTGATATTCCAGGTATTGCCCCAGGATCTAGTGGTCAGATTCCTGCGGTCGCCGGTAACGGCAGCATTGGTTTCTGCACTTCTGTCTGACATTTCAATGCCCAGATAATTACCCTGATCAGCCATTTTTTGAAAAACCTCATCGGTAGGATATTTTGAACTGACATCATCAATATAATCTGTGAATACAAACCGATAGCACATTTCCAGGCTCAAGTCCCATTTATCAGCCAAACGGTACCTGAGTCCAAAACCCAAAGGTACTCCAATCTGCCAGAGAGAATAAGGTGCAGGTGTGCCCGGAATACCGGTGTTTTGTCCTTCGGTTCCAAGGGCTTGCAGGCTTACCCAGTCATTGGATTGCCCTGGCCTTACGGGTGTCATGGCTTTTGGATTGTGATGAAAAAAACACAATCCCAGGATACCATAGGGATTAAGGAAGTTTCTCCTGAGATAGCCCCTGTTTGTGGGAAACAAATCAAATACCCCTACTCCTGCGAGCTCAAAAATATCATTTCGAAAATGCAGATTTCTGACAAAACGGCCTTTATCGGTCTCTTCAGGGCTGGTAATTCTGGAAACGGAATAATCATCTCCTCTCAGTCGCATCCACGAAAGAGATCCTCTTAGGGTGATGTTGGGATGAATTCTCTGGAGATAGAAACCCGTTAGGTAAGTTCGGGTATACTGCATGTCGGAGCTTCCTCTTCTGGTTCTTGGAGCCAAATCACCAAAATAATTTGACATGCCGATTCCTCCACCGTAGGAAACATATTTCTTGGATTTACTGAAGTCCGTCCTTACAGTAAAACGGGAGATTTGTCTGTTTCGGGTCTTCAATGCCGCTCTTTTGGCTCGTTTTCCAAACAGCAACTGTGCCTGCACGGGCAAAGTAGCTGAAATCGAAAACAGAAAAATCAGCAAAATTCCTAACAGCAAGGGTTTACGCTGCATTTTTATTACTCCGTTTTTTGAATTGCTAAATAAACACACCAACCGCAAACTTAAATAAAAATCAATCACGAAAAAAAAACCTCTGTTTTCTTTTCGTTAATTTCTCATATCTTTTCCCCAGAACAACTTTTCTCGGATGGCATTCCCGAAGGAGTATCCTGGGTAATCAATAAAAAGGGCTTTCTGTTCTGATTTTTTGATTCTGAGCGTCTGATGGCTGGGGAAAGTCCTCGATCTCGAATCCATGGAAACCATGATTTTCTGATGGCGGCTTTTGGGCTTCAGTTCCAGCGAAATGTGATCCGGTAAAACCAGTGGGCGCATCGAAAGGTTATGAGGGCTGATGGGTGTAATTACAATGCTTTGGTTATCAGGAAGTAAAATGGGGCCGCCGCAACTAAGAGAATAACCTGTAGAGCCTGTCGCCGTCGAAACAATCAGACCATCGCCCCAATAATCATTCAAAAACTCCCCTCCGATTTTGGTCTCTATGGTAATCATAGACGCGGTATCTCTTTTGGTTACCGTGATTTCATTGAGGGCGAAATTCTCACTGAAAAGTGGACCTTCGTCACTTTCCAGAGCCAGCAGGGGCCTTGAAAAAATACCGGGATTGCCCTTTTTCAGAAATGCAATGAGGCCATCGGATTCTGCCGAATTAGATTTTGCTAAAAAACCCATTCGACCAAAATTTACCCCCAAAACAGGTTTTTGCGCCGGAACAGAATATAGAAGGGTGTCCAGAATGGTCCCATCTCCGCCCAGACTCAGAATCATATCCAACTCTGAAAGGTTGTCTCCGGGTTCAAAAATTCCTGACCAGGAAAAATCAAGACCAGAACTTTTTTCGAAGGGCTTCAGCAAGGATTTTGAAACTCTGATTTCAAAACCGGCTTGCTCAAGTTTTTTACCAAACAACTCCAGTTCGTTTTTGGGAATCCTGTGAAATCCAAGAGAATGCAGGCCTAAGACCATGGCAATTTAAATTCCTAAATATTTTAGCAGTAAATCCAGTCTTTCCTGGTCCAGGGTGATGGCTTCTGTTTTATGATGAACTTCCAGAACCTGATAATCAAAG
>JBIKMV010000126.1:0-8374 GCA_044359055.1 Catalimonadaceae bacterium | reverse complement strand
TGCAGCCTGTGTTCCTACAATTCCTCCTCCCAGAATCAGAACATTGGCAGGGGGTACTCCCGGTACGCCTCCCAGCAATATTCCCCTTCCTTTTAGGGGTTTTTCCAGATACTTGGCTCCTTCCTGTACGGCCATCCGCCCTGCTACCTCCGACATGGGAACGAGCAGCGGCAGCGAACGATCTGTTTTTTCCACCGTTTCGTAGGCCAGGCAAACGGCCTTCCTGGCAATCATGGCATGGGTAAGGGTTTCCGAAGAGGCAAAGTGGAAATAGGTAAATATCAACTGATTTTCTTTTACCAGTTCGTACTCCGGCTCAATCGGCTCTTTTACCTTTATTATCATCTCTGCTTTTCCGTACACAGATGCGATATCAGGCAGAATTTCTGCCCCTGCTGAGCGGTATTCGTCATCGCGGAAGCCACTTCCTTCTCCTGCACTTGCCTGGACGAATAGGGTATGTCCCTGCTTTTTGAATTCGGCTACACCGGCAGGGGTGAGACCCACCCGGTTTTCATTATTCTTAATTTCCTTCGGAACTCCAATGATCATGATATAATGACTAAATTTTTAAACGGGCGGCAAATTACATCTTTGGCTTTTCATGCAAATAAAAAAAGAAAATTAAGGCAGACCCATGGCTTTGTCTGCTGCTTTGTTCTGAGCCGGCCTGTGGATTTGTCAGGTTTAAAAAAAGCAGCCTGATGGTTCAGACTGCTTTGTTTTCGGATTGAAAAGGGAAAGCGGAGAGCCCGCTTTTATTGCCTTTCAGGCTGGCTGTAAGGAGTGAATTTTTCCGGCAGTTGTAACAGCATTTCTGTTTCTGGCTTTTTCCTCCATTTCTCGCCGCCGCATAGATTTTTCCAGCAAAAGAAGATTGGAAAAAGGTCCGATACCGGGAAGTGCCTTGCGCTTTATTTTAACCGGTTTTTCGGTTTTTGCTCTTTTTGTTTTTTGCTTTTTCTCCGGAGCCACTGCTCCGGCCGTGGGATGTAAGTGCAGTCCTGCCGCCAAGGAGAAAATCAGTAAAATGGATATGGTTTTCATGGTATCAGAAGTCTTCGTTTTCAAAATCTTTGGCCGAGTCTGCTTCTTCTTCATTGCTCCGCGGCTGCACGGTGCAGGTCAGGCATTTCAGGCCTTTTTCGGTGTACATCCAGGTATTGCCTTCTATTTGGTCGGTCTCGTAGCCGTATGGATACAAAGTATTTTGTAAAATTTCGGCCAGCTCCATACTCATGGTAAAAGGTTGATTATAAGGAATATAAAGGTCCATTTCAAGTCTTTGGGCCCTGTATGGGGCATTGGGTTCTGCCATCAACCCCGCATCGAAAATCAGGCTGGAATCCTGCTGCACCACATCGTATTTCACCATTCCGGCATTTGCCTGGGCTTCTTTGTAGGTTTTGCCCTGTGCCCCAAACTTCTTGTTAAGTTGGAAATAGTTTTCTTTCCAGCCGTGCAGTTCCAGCTCCACGAGGTATATATTACTCTCCCGGTTATCCTCTCCTTCTGTCCGCAACAGGTTTACCAGTTTATGTGGCATGCTATAGGTTTGCTGCATGGTAAAGCTTCCTTCAGAAGAAAATTTATGAACCAGGGGGCTGATGAAATAGTAAGAGCCAATCAAACCCACAAAGAATATTGCGGTAAATGCCAGAAATACAAGTGGTTTAAGCAGATTTCGGTTGAAAATCAGGCTCAGGGAAATAAGCAGAATAATCAGAATCGGTACCAATGCGGTGATACCTGCGAAAACAATCATCCAGTTGGTTATTTCACGGGTAATGAGTTCCAAAGGAAAGTTGCCGGTCTGGATGTGATAGACTTCCGGATCCAGAAATCCAAGTGAAGCACCGGCCAGCACGAAAAGAGCAAACAACAAGACACCCCCGGTGAAGAGTAGAATAATGGCCAGAAATACCCGGATGGCATCAAAAATAAACCGTACTATCGGTCCAAGGGCCTGTGCTGCCAAGCCCAAAAGCTTGAACGGAAATGTCAAGATCTTTACCGCCATGTTTTGGGTTTGGGGATTCTCAATGGTCAGATTTTTCCTGATCTGGTCCTCTATGGTATTCAGGTTAATCGGATTGCCTTCCATCTGGATTTCGTCTGTAACCGATTTGGCTTCAGGGGTGATGGCCCAGAGGATAATGTAGGCAATAAGTCCTGCACCACCAGCCAATAGGGTCAGCAGAAAAATGATGCGTATGATGGTGGGGTCAATATTGAAGTAAGCACCTATTCCTCCGGCTACTCCGCTGACTACCTGGTTCTTGCGGCTTCGAAAAAACTTTCGGTACCTGACTTTTCCCTGGTCGGGATTTGCACGGCCCGGCATAGCAATCCACAATACCAAATAGCTGATGAACAGGAAGACAGACATAGATGGAAGGATGAAAAATCCGAAGAACAAGGCGACATAAGCCAGCCTTAGCCAAAGGGGATTGATTTCAAAATAGGCGGCAATTCCGGCCAGCACTCCGGCCAGCACAGCGTTGGTTTTGTCGCGGAACAATTTTCTTGGTCCCTCTGCGGTAGCTTCTTCGGCTTCCGGTGATGCAAATCCGCTTTCCCCTTCTTCCCGGTTTCCGGTGTTTTCTCCGGTCATATCCGACACCGTACCCATTTGCCGGATCAGGGCCTGCACATCTTCTAGGGTTATGGCCTGCTTGAATTCTGATATCCGGTCTGAAAATATTTCGGCAATTCTGGCTTCTATATCGGCCATAGTTTCTTGCCCGCCTTCTATGCTGCTGAAGTAGGTCCTGATGGAAGAGATATACTCCTGAAGTAACCCGAAGGCATCTTCTTCAATGTGAAATACAACCCCCGAAAGGTTGATGGTGATGGTCTTTTTCATTGTTTTTCAGTTGATAGGTTGGAAAATTGAGAAAGAGTCTGCGTTTTGTTCATGATTTGGCTTACCGAAGCTACAAGTTCAAGCCAGGTGCTGTCGAGTTCATTGAGAAACAGGCGGCCGCTTTCGGTGAGCATGTAATACTTGCGGGGCGGGCCTGAAGGCGATTCTACCCATTTGTAATCCAGGAATCCTGAATTTTTGAGGCGGGTTAGCAGGGGATAGAGTGTGCCTTCCACCACCATCATTTTGGCATGGGTAAGTTCCGAAATCATGTCTGAGGCATAAACTTCGCCCCGGGAGATGATGTTGAGGATGCACAATTCCAATATTCCCTTTCTGAGCTGTACCTGAATGTTGTCTGTGTTCATGGCATGAATGCTTTGTTAGGTTGATGAGGCAAAAGTAATGGAAGGTACTATGCAATGCAAGATACAAGGTGATAAATTTTTCCTTGCCATCTATGGTACCTTGGCTACTTTGTGAGGAAATTGACTTGTAAAATACTCGTATTCAGATGATTAATATTTTGCCGCAGAAAGGATTGAGCCAATTTAAATTTTTTATTTTTTAGATAAGCGGCAAAATAAAGCGGACAGGAGGGGGGCGTGGCTTTTATCAAGGGCAATTTCTCTGATAATGCACTCCGGTATTTTCTTTTTACAATCAGCACCTGATGAAAGCAAAAAAAAAGCCACCCCGCAAGAGGTGGCTTTTGAGTGTAAATTTTCAGGATTAATCCATCGTAATTTCCAGTGCGAGGCCTCTCAGCTCGTGCACCAATACATTGAATGATTCCGGAATATTGGGCTTCGGCATGTTTTCTCCCTTCACAATGGCCTCGTAGGCTCTTGCTCTTCCAACTACATCATCCGACTTTACGGTCAGGATTTCCTGGAGAATGTGAGAGGCACCAAAAGCTTCAAGTGCCCAAACTTCCATCTCTCCGAAACGCTGACCACCAAACTGGGCCTTTCCTCCCAATGGTTGCTGCGTAATGAGGGAGTACGGTCCGATTGAACGGGCGTGCATCTTATCATCCACAAGGTGACCAAGTTTCAGCATGTAAATGATACCCACGGTTACCTTCTGATCAAAGCGCTCACCGGTAAGGCCGTCGAAGAGATAGGTTCTTCCGAAATCCGGCAAGCCGGCCTCCTTCAATTCGCTTACTACTTCTTCTTCAGTGGCACCATCGAAAATGGGGGTAGCATATTTCCTGCCGAGTTTTCTTCCGGCCCATGCCAGTACGGTCTCATAAATCTGACCGATGTTCATCCTTGAAGGTACCCCCAGCGGATTGAGTACGATATCCATTGGCGTGCCGTCATGCAGGAAAGGCATATCTTCCGGACGCACAATTTTGGCTACCACACCTTTGTTTCCGTGGCGGCCCGCCATTTTATCGCCCACTTTCAGTTTGCGTTTTTTGGCAATGTACACCTTGGCCAGTTTCACAATGCCGGTTGGCAATTCGTCACCCACCTCTATGGCAACCCTTTCCCGCTTGAAGCGGCCGGAGATTTCATTGCGCTTTTTCAGGTAATTCTTTACCAGACCCACCACCATTCTATTCAGGCGGGCATCGTCGGTCCAGTTTTCTAGCACAAGGTCCGAAATCAGGTTGGCCTCTTCGGCTACATTGTAATTGCTTTCGTCACGGTAAGGGTTTTTATCAGGGAAAAGATTTTCGGTAATGTTTTTCCGGCTGAATTTCACACCCTTGGACATAATCTCATCGCCGAACTTATGCTTGATTCCTTTGGAATTTTTGCCTTCAATCAGAGCCAGAAGTTTGTCTATGGCTTTGTTTTTCAGTTCAATGAGATCTTTGGAATATTTGGATTTCAGAACATCGAGTTCCTTTTTGGAGGCTGCTCTCAGGTCTTTGTCTTTTCTTGGACGGGAGAAAAGTTTGGTATCGATTACCACACCTTTCATTGACGGAGGTGCTTTCATGGAAGCATCTTTTACATCGCCGGCTTTGTCGCCGAAGATGGCCCTGAGAAGTTTCTCCTCAGGAGTAGGATCACTTTCTCCTTTCGGAGTGATTTTACCTACCAGAATGTCGCCTTCCTTCACCTCGGCTCCTACGCGGATGATGCCATCTTTATCCAGATTGCGCACCGCCTCTTCGCTCACATTCGGAATTTCTGAGGTCAGTTCTTCTTCTCCACGCTTGGTTTCCCTTACCTCCAGTTCAAATTCTTCGATATGCAGCGAGGTGAAAATATCATCGGAAACAACCTTTTCAGAAATCACAATGGCATCTTCAAAGTTGTATCCCTGCCAGGGCATGAAGGCCACAAGCATATTTCTTCCTAATGCAAGTTCACCTCCCTGAGTGGCATATCCTTCCACCATAATCTGAGATTTCACTACCCTGTCGCCTTTGTTTACAATCGGGCGGTGGTTGATACAAGTATCCTGATTGGTTCGGCGGAATTTGGTGAGGTTGTAGGTGCGGATGTCGTTGTCAAACTCCACCATTTTCTGGTCTTCGGTCTGATCGTATTTCACCACCAGTTTGGTCGAATCCACATAAATCACCTCTCCGTCGCCTTCTGCCGCAATCATGGTCTTGGAATCTGCGGCTACTCTTTCTTCCAGTCCAGTACCAACGATAGGGGCATCGGGCCTCAGAAGCGGAACCGCCTGACGCTGCATGTTTGAACCCATCAGGGCACGGTTTGCATCGTCATGCTCAAGGAAGGGAATCAGGGATGCCGCTATTGATACAATCTGATTAGGTGCCACATCCATGTAAGTAAGGTTAGCGGGCTCCACAAAGGGAAAATCGCCTTCAAATCTTGCTTTTACCCTGTCCTGATTGAACTCACCGGTTTCAGACATTTTGGCTTTCGCCAGGGCTATGTTGTGCCCGTCTTCTTCTTCCGCTGTCAGGTATTCTACAGGTTGGTCCATCAGAATTTTGCCCTCACTGATTTTGCGGTAAGGGGTTTCGATGAAGCCCATACCATTGATTTTGGCATGAACACAAAGTGAAGAAATCAGACCGATGTTGGGACCTTCCGGAGTTTCAATGGTGCAAAGACGGCCATAGTGTGTGTAGTGCACATCACGGACCTCAAATCCGGCTCTTTCTCTTGAAAGGCCGCCGGGTCCAAGGGCAGACAACCTTCTTTTGTGGGTAATCTCAGCCAGGGGATTGGTTTGATCCATAAACTGAGAAAGCTGATTGGTCCCAAAGAATGAGTTGATAACAGACGAAAGCGTTCTGGCATTGATCAGATCAACAGGTTTGAAATCTTCGTTATCACGAACATTCATTCTTTCTTTGATGGTACGGGCCATACGGGCCAATCCAACGCCAAACTGTGCATACAATTGTTCTCCCACAGTCCGGACCCTTCTGTTTGAAAGGTGGTCAATATCATCGACCACGGCTTTGGAATTGATCAGACCGATGAGGTATTTCACAATCATGATGATGTCTTCCGTAGTCAGCACTTTTACGCTGCTGGCGGTAGACAATCCCAGTTTTTTGTTGATCCTGTAGCGGCCCACATCTCCGAGGTCATACCTTTTATCTGAAAAGAAAAGGTTCTGAATGATATCCCGGGCGGTTTGCTCATCGGGGGCATCGGTATTGCGGAGCTGCCTGTAGATTTGCTCCACCGCCTCTTTTTCGGAGTTGGAGGGATCTTTCTGAAGGGTATTGTAGATGATGGTAAAATCGGTAGCATTCACATCATCGCGGTGTACGATTACCGATTTTGACCCGGAATCCATTATGGTTTCGAGTTCAGAATCTGTAATGACGGTGTCCCTTTCCAGCAATACTTCATTACGGGAAATGGAAACCACCTCTCCGGTAGTCTCATCTACAAAGTCCTCAGTCCACGATTTCAGGACCCTTGCGGCCAGTTTACGGCCCAGAAGTTTTTTCTGATTGGTCTTGTTTACATTGATTTCTTCAGACAATCCGAAGATGTCGAGGATTTCTTTATCGGAGCCAAATCCGATGGCACGCAGCAATGTAGTTACCGGAAATTTCTTTTTACGGTCGATGTAGGCATACATTACATTATTGACATCGGTGGCAAATTCTATCCAGGAACCTTTGAAAGGGATGATCCTGGCAGAGTACAGTTTTGTGCCGTTGGTATGTTTGCTTTGGGCGAAAAACACGCCCGGAGAGCGGTGCAGCTGCGATACGATAACCCTTTCGGCCCCGTTGATCACAAAAGAACCCCTGCGGGTCATGTAGGGAATGTTGCCCAGGAAAACTTCTTGCTCAATTGTTTGAAAATCTTCATTTTCCTTGTCGTTGCAGGATAGTCTGAGTTTGGCTTTCAGGGGAACGGAGTAGGTGAGGCCCCTGTCTATACATTCTTCTACACTGTATTTTGGAGGATCTACATTGTAGTCGATGAATTCGAGGGTGAAATTTTCCCTGGAATCAGAGATAGGAAAATTTTCGGAAAAAACTTTGAAAAGACCTTCGCCTATTCTTTTCTCAACGGGAGTTTCCAGCTGGAAGAAATCCTTAAACGACTGAAGCTGAACATCTAAGAAGTCCGGATAATCTATAGCAGGTTTTACCGACGCGAATGTAATCCTGCCAGATTTGGTTACAGTTTTGCCCAATTTACTTGAAATTTTAGCCTTTTTAAAAAAGAGGGTGCAAAACTATAAAAAATTTTGGAAATACCGGCTCGACAATTTCAAAGATTTGTGGAATGATTTTTGAAAGTTAAATTTGCATCACATTTTCCACCTACTGAATCATGATACAGGTTTCTGAAAAAGCAAAGGACAAAATTCTTGAAATCAAAGCTACTGAGCACCGGAGCGAAAATTTCCATGTCCGGGTAGGGGTGAAAGGAGGAGGCTGTTCGGGTCTCATGTACGACCTTGCATTCGACGAAGACCTTCAGCCGAATGACAAGCTGATTGAGGATAAGGGCATCAAACTGGTGGTGGATAAAAAGTCGGTCCTGTATCTTGCCGGCACCATACTCGATTTCTCCGATGGATTGAACGGAAAAGGTTTTCATTTCGTCAATCCCAATGCCAGCCGGACCTGCGGCTGCGGCGAAAGTTTCAGCGTTTAGGCGAAAGCCGGTTTCAGGGTTTTTATTCCGGATTGCAAATCCATCCCGGCGGATAGGTCCCTGAAATATGGATTCCGGGTTTCATACCTGAAATTGTAGTTGCTGTACACAAGATATTTCGTATCCAAAGGCGCTCAAAAACTTTATCAGGTAAGGCTTCCAATTCTTGATCCGCAAGACGGACCAAACCGCCAAACAATATTTGGCTGTGAAAATCCATGTAACCCATTTTACAGATACCCCAGTGCAACTTAGGTAGTGTTTCTTTATTTCCCTGTTCGGGACAAAATCGGTATCGGATCGGTGAGCGCCCGCAGAAATGCTTCGAGCTGAAGTTTTTCTTCCGGGGTCATGGTGATGCCTGCAGAAATGCTGGTGTCCGTACCGATGGCCTCCGGTACAAAATTCAATGGATTGATGTAAAAATCAATGA
>JBIKMV010000125.1:0-8413 GCA_044359055.1 Catalimonadaceae bacterium | reverse complement strand
TGAGGAAAAAGATGAAAAGGAAGGGAAACGGTTCGAAGAATTGTTCCTGACAGGAGTTCATCCTGTTGTAGTAGATTGCTACAGGCATTCGGCTGTGCTTGGGGTGGCTGAAATTTCCCGCAGGCTGGTGAGTGGAATGGACCTTCCGTTCAAGGTATCCGGCTGGTCCGGTTCCGAACTGCGTAGGAGGAACCTGCAGCATTTCATCAGCCTTTGTGACCGATTCCAGGATTCGGCTGCAAAGGCCGGCAAACCGGCTTCTGTACATGATTTCCTCCTTTGGCTGGAGCGCAACAAAGAAGACCTGAAATCAGCAGCCGGCGGAGATGCCGATGCGGTGCATGTTCTTACCATCCACAAGGCCAAAGGCCTGGAGTGGCCGGTGGTTATTCCGGTGGGCAAACCAGGAACGCTCACCAACCTGGATAAAATCGACGAGCTTTACCAGTCTTGTTTTTACCCTGAGGAAAATGGCAATGAAAAATACATTCGCTTTGCCTTTAATCCGTTTGGCAGTACAACGAAATTTCCCGGAAATGCAAAACAGCATTTCAGTCCAGAGGCATTGGATGTGTTGTTCAAAGCAAGCCGGGAAGAGCACCTGCGTCTTATGTATGTGACAACAACGCGCCCCAGGGATTTACTGGTTGACCTGAAATTCAAGCCTTCAAGAAATACGGATAAATATTTGGGCTTCTCATCCCTGTTTCCGGATAATCAGCTTGAGGAAATTGATTTGGAATTCCCCGCCTTTACTGCTCCTGTGCCGGGAGAAAAAATGGTTGCGCTGGCGCAGTTGGGTGATTCATATTTTTCTCCAAACGAAGTTCCGGCAGGAGAGCGCAGGCCCTTCTTCATACTTCCAAGTAAAATTGAGAATGGCGGAGCTGCAAATGCAAGAGTTGAAACGGTAAAAAATTTCGAATCCAGAATATCGTTCGATGAAGTTAAAGGCGAGGCCTGGGATGGAATGGAAGATAGGAAAGATGAACTCCTCGGCAACCTGCTGCATGCCATTTTCTATCTGGAAGACATTAAAAATCTCAGTACCGATGGCTTTTCGGAAATGGCGGGTCGGCTCTTTTCCATTACCGGAGAAAATCTGGTCAAATTAAAAAACCTGCATCAGGCTTTCATCAGCTGGTGCCATCAGCTGGCCGGAAATCATTGCCGCTTTCACCGGGAGCTTCCTTTGGAAATGATGAAGGATGGCCAGGTCTGGACCGGTACCGCCGATCTGGTACTGGAAGGCAGCAATGGCGTTTTCCTGATAGATTACAAAAGTTATCAGGGCGGCGAACAAGCCATTACCAATCCGGTAAGCGATAAATATTCGGGGCGATACTACGCTCAGCTCAGTGCATATCGGGAAATGCTCTCTGCCATAATGGAAGATCCCGGCTTGTTCCGTGGTATGTATATTTTTTATCCCATGTCGGGATGTATTGTGCAAGTCATCGAGAAATAAATACAGATCCTGAAAAACGAATTAAAGACTATGAGTAAATACAACCGTAAATCAGCAAACCGGTTTTCTGAAGAAGAAATCCAGAAATTATCGGAAATCATCGTTCGCCCCGAAGACATCGACACGCCGCTGAAAGCCCTGGACACCATCGAGCAGCGCATCAAAACCTACGGCAGCATCACAGCTGATATCTTCAAAGGCAAATGCCCTGAGGAAAAAATTCCACTGGAGGTAAAGGCCGTATCTTCTTTCCTGAATGTCAGCCCCGGAGAGGCGCTGGTATTGTATGCTGCCATGAATTTTGCTCTCACCAATCGCCGCCCTGATTTTGATGATTACGCAAGAAAGCTGGACCTCAACCTTTTTTCCAGTCTGGAAATTATACCCCATCTCGACAAAATGGTGGGTCGAAATTTCATGACCTATGACAGTGAGGGATACCATCCGGCCGCAAGCGTTATTATCAACAAGCAGGTAATAAAGGCTGTAAGCAGAAACGATGCAGGTCTCCTTCCCCAAAAACAGGATATCGGTAGCTGGAAGAATCTTGCAAGGCAATTAAGATCTGTTTTCCGCGATATCAGCCGCTCTGATATCGGAACAGAGGATGCCTGGAGTTTTTTTCGTTTTGTTCGGGGTCGTTCTGAGAATTTTGGCTTCTGGAAAGCCATGGATACTTACGAGACGGTTGAAAAGCTCACGCTGCTTTTTTGCCTGCGGGAATATTTCTTTGAAGGCAACCGATTTGAAATTTTCCAGCAGGAAAATGAAGTACTCTTCCCGGAAGCACCCTGCTTCGATTCTGAGGAAGCCAGAAGCTTTGTGGAAAGGCTGGAAATCTTCGAAGATGGCCTGATTGAAATTGTGGAAGACGAACTTATTCAGGACAATCGTGACAGCCTGATTATAGCGCTAACCGAAAAAGGAAAACACTTTTTCTTTGAGGACCAGGCCATTTCGCCGAGTTCATTCCAAAATAAAAAGGACATCAACCTCCTCCACCCCAGAAAGATAAAAGAGGTGAAACTCTTTTATTCCGGAGAGCTTGAACGGGATATTCAAATACTCGAAAAGCTTCTCGGGAAGGATTCACTCGAGGTTTTTTTTGGTAAAATGGAGAAGCGAAACCTGCCTTCCTGTCTTTCGGTTTTGCTTTCGGGTGGTCCCGGTACCGGGAAAACCGAACTGGTTCTTCAAATGGCGCGCAAATCCGGTCGACAAATTCTTCGGGTAGACCTCAGTGCCATCAAGGACAAGTATGTGGGAGAAAGCGAAAAGAATGTGAGGGCGATTTTCAAATCCTACGAGGAAGCCGTTCGCAGCAGTAAGCTTACTCCCATCCTTCTGCTCAATGAAGCCGATGGGCTTCTTGGAAAACGCCGGGAGGTAAATTCAGCCGCCGACCAGATGCTCAATACCATGCAGGCGATTCTCCTAGAACAGATGGAATCCATGAAAGGAATCATTATTGCCACCACCAACCTGCGCTCCCATTTTGATGATGCCTTTGACCGCCGTTTTACCTTCAAGCTGGAATTTGAAAATCCTGCGGAAAGGGCCCGGCTAGAAATCCTCAACAGCCTGATTCCGGAAGTGGATGAAAGCTGGCGGAAAACTCTGGCGGCAGATTACGAACTCAGCGGTGGCCAATGGCGCAATGTGGTTTACCGGGCCTTCATTGAGGAAGCTATGGGTCAGGAACTTTCTCTGAAGCTACTGCAACGGTTGGCAGAATCTGAATGCGGCAAAAAGAAAAATGTCCGGCCCATCGGTTTTTGACATACTTACAGTTAGGTAGCCTGAAGCTGAAATGATAAAAGCCCGGAATAAGTTTTGGTTCCGTAGCCTGAATTTTGAAATGTGGCAAGTGGCTGAAAAAGCAGAAAGGTTGTAAAGGTAGTTTTTACCCGGACCCGTATCAGCAAATCTTTTCCCACCCCAAATAGCTGACAATCAAATGCTTCGCCGGCTAATAACCTGTAACCGTAACACTCGCTCCTGCGGATTTCGGGCCTTGTAGATTTTTCCGTCAGGCCGAAGTTCCACTGCCGATCCCGGCTTCATCCCAGCCACCAAGGCCCGTAACAAACAAAAAACCAAGGATTGGTTCTTCGTTTTGCCTGGTACTGGATAGGGGGGGTCTATTCTCCCATCTGTGCATGCAGCCGGGCTCTGGCTTCTGACGTCTCCCGAAGTAGGTCTTCCATGATTTTTGCCGCAGGTTTTACTTCATCCAAATAGGCAGCGGCTTGCCCTACCTCAAATTCGCCCTCTTCTACATTTCCTTCAAATATGCCCCGCTTGGCACGGGCCCTGCCCAGCAAAACTTTGAGTTCTTCGGCGCTCGCTCCTGATCCCTCGGCTTTTTCTACCGCATCAAAAAATGGACTTCGCAGCAGCCTTACAGGATGCAGGGCCTTCAGCATCAGCCTGGTATCGCCCTCCTCCGAGTCGAGCACCATTTTTTTGTAAACTGAATGGGCCGAAGACTCCTCGCTCACGGCAAACAATGTCCCGATTTGAACTCCTTCTGCCCCTAATGCCATTGCCCCCAAAACAGAAGCCCCGCAAAAAATTCCTCCGGCAGCAATCAGAGGCAGCCGGCTGATTTGCCGTATGGCAGGAACCAGATTGAAGGTGGTAATCTCATCCCTACCGTTGTGGCCCCCGGCCTCAAAACCCTCGGCCACCAGAGCATCTACCCCGGCTTCTTCGGCCTTCCGGGCAAACTTCCTGCTCGCCACTACATGCACCACGGTGCAACCCATTTTCTTCAGCACCGGTGTCCATGTTTTGGGATTGCCTGCCGAAGAAAACACAATCTTTACCTTTTCCTCTTCGAGTATGGAAATCAACTCTTCAATATCCGAATACAAGAGGGGAATATTTACACCAAAGGGTTTATCTGTGGCGACTTTGCACTTTTGAATGTGCTCCCGGAATACGGCCGGATACATGGAACCAGCCCCGATAATGCCCAATCCCCCTGCATTGGAAACGGCAGATGCCAGCCGCCAGCCCGAGCACCAGACCATGCCCGCCTGTATGATGGGATATTGAATGCCAAAGAGTTTACAAATTCTGTTGCCTTCAAAGTTCATTTCTCCTGAATTTTTGGCAAAATGCTTCGGATTGCCGGGAAAAAAAAGAAAAACCCCGAATCATCCTGACCCGGGGTTTTTTTAGTCCCAAAGAGAAATCCGGCCGCTACTCCAGTTCTATTTCTTCTCCGGCTTTGTTTTTAAAATGATAATCCAGAATGCCCAGAGAGCTGTCTTTTTGCAGGTTGATCCACTTTTTGTATTTCAAAAACCAGTTCATCCTTTTCGAAACCAGTCCCTCTGTAAAGTAGGCAAACAGATAAGGATGCACCGCAAGGCTGACATTTCCTTCATTCTGCTTTCGCATAATGAAATCCAGATTTTGCTCTATCGTCTCCACGATGTTCAAGCTCGAAGAGATGGTACCCGAACCATTGCAGGTAGGGCAGGTTTCCTGGGTGCTTATTGCTATGTCCGGTCTTACCCGCTGGCGGGTAATTTGCATCAACCCGAATTTGGAAAGCGGCAGCACAGTGTGTTTGGCTCTGTCTTGCTCCATTTCGGCCTTCATGGCATCGTAGATAACCTTGCGGTTGTCCAGATTTTTCATGTCGATGAAATCTATGCAGATAATGCCTCCCAGATCCCGGAGCCTGAGCTGCCGGGCAATTTCCTTGGCCGCTTCCTTGTTTACATTCAGGGCGGTGGTTTCCTGGTTTTCATTGTCGGCTTTGTTGGCCGAGCTTCCGCTGTTTACATCTATCACATGCAGTGCCTCGGTGTGCTCGATTACCAGATAACCCCCGCTGGGAAGGCTTACGGTTTTGCCGAACGACAGCTTGAGTTGCTTTTCGATGTTGCGGGCCTCAAACAGTTTCACCTTGCCCTGATACAGCTTCAGAAGCTTTTCCTTATCCGGTTCCACAGACAGAATGTAACTCCTGATTTCATCGTAGATTTCTTTGGAATCTACGGTAATGGAATCAAAATTTTCATTCAGCACATCCCGCAGCAGGGCCGAAGCCTTGCTCATTTCACCGATAACTTTGTCTCTGGGGTTGGCAATCCGGAGATTTTTCATGCCTTCTTCCCAGTTGTTAATCAAAGTTTTAAGATCTTTTTCAATCTCTTCGGTGTCTTTGTGAGCGGCAACCGTCCGGATGATGACGCCGAAATTGTGCGGCTTCTTCGACTGAACGATTTTTATCAGCCTTTGCTTTTCCTCTTTTTCAACAATTTTTTTGGAAATGCTGATGGCATTGGAAAAGGGAACCAATACTACATACCTGCCGGGAAGTGAAATTTCGCAGGTAAGCCGCGGTCCTTTGCTGGAGATGGGTTCTTTTGCCACCTGAACCAGGATCTGCTGGCCTTTGGTGAGAACCTGATCTATCTTTCCCAGCTTGTCAATGTCGGGTTCGTTTTTAAAACTGCTCAGTTTATACGATGCATTCTTCTGTGACTGAATGGATTTCGTAAATTTTACGAGCGATTTTATCTGCGGGCCAAGGTCCAGATAATGCAAAAAAGCATCCTTCTCGTACCCAACATCTACAAAAGCAGCATTGAGTCCGGGAGAAACTTTTTTTACCACACCCAGATATACCTCGCCTACTACGAAACCGGAAGAGCCTTGCTCGTAATGAAATTCGGCAAGGCGTGAATCCTGGAGTAGCGCAATCCGATAACCTTTGGGAGCTGAACCAATCAGAAGTTCATTACTCAAGGTATCAAGTGTTTAAAATGAAAAGATTATTTTTTCTTATGACGATTTTTGCGAAGACGCTTTTTCCTTTTGTGGGTAGCGATCTTGTGCCGCTTTCTTTTTTTACCGCAAGGCATAATTTTTTATGTTTTTTAAAATGAATAAATTACTGAGTTAACTGACTCTTAAGCTCCTGAAATGAAGCCTTCGTGTCTTCTTCTTTTGCCAAAGAAAGCCCTTTGTCAACTGCTTTCAGAGCTTCCTTTTTTTTCCCGGTCTGCTGCAGGCTCTGTGCCAGATAAAACCAAGCGTTTACATTCCCCGGATTGATGGCAACCGCTTTCTCAAAACGGGCAATAGCTTTGTCAAACTGACCGCTTTGAAAAGAAAGCATTCCGAGTTGATAGGAGAGAAACTCATTTTCAGGGTTTTTCTCTGCCAGGTCTCTCATCTTCAGAATCCCTTTCATCGGGGTTTCCGAATTTACCCAGGTCATGGCAATTTTGGCCTGAGCATCTACGGAAAGCGGATCATTTGAAGGAACCTTTTCTAAAACCTCTCTGGTTTTTCTTGCCAGAAAATCCAGTTTTGAAGGCTGACTTGCGAAAGCCATTCCTTCGAAATAGGCATTCCCGGATTTGAAAATCAGTTCGGGGTCTGAGCTGAGCAGTGCGGCTTTTTCGAAGTAAGCCCCGGCACTGTCGTACCGGTTCGATTTCAGATAGGCCTCACCCAGTTGTTCAAGCAACCGGGTCCGGTCTTTCTTCCCTGAAATCGATTTCAAATCTTTTTTCAGGGTTTCTATCCGAACCAGACTGACCGAGTCTGCTGCATGATTACCGCTCATATCCGGCACCGGGGATTCGGTTTTTTCAGGTTCTTTTTCTGCTGTCTGCCTGGTGTTTACCACGGCCTTGGGAAGGAAAAAGATAATCAGACCCAGACCCAGGAAGACAGCAAGGCCCAAAACTAAATTTCGATTGACAGAAGACATCTTTCGATTATCTTAGTTTTGGGCCTTAGTGCCAGTAAGCATTAAGCCTTCAGCTTTTTGCTTTCTTTGATTTGCTTTACAAACTCTTTGGAGGGTTTGAAAGATGGAACAAAGTGGGCCGGAATTTTAATGGCCTTGTTCTTGCTGATGTCCCGTGCTACTTTTTCTGCACGCCTTTTGTTTACAAAGCTTCCAAATCCACGAACGTAGATGTTGTCGCCTGCAGCCATCGAGGTTTTCACAACTTCGAAGAACTTTTCAATGGTAGCTGATACATCAGCTTTTTCAATGCCAGTCTTGGCAGCGATTTCAGAGATTACTTCTGCTTTAGTCACCGGAGTATTCTTTTTAGGTTACTTAAATAGTTAAAAATCAAAATTTTCGGACCGCAAAAGTAATGGCAGTTTTTTAATTTTAAAATTTTTGAGCTCAAATTCAGAGTTTTGTGCCTCAGATTTAATTAATTCTTTAATCGGGTGCACCCAATTTCTCGACAAATAATCGACTGGTTCAGAGTCAATTCCCGTGACTTGCCTTGGCGAAAAACCAGGAACCCATATTTCATCTGGCTCTCTGAAGTAATCCTCCAGCAAACCAGAGTCGCTCAGGGAACGGCTTATTATCAGCGCTTTATCTCCCGCTTTCCCAGCGTTTCCCATCTTGCAGCTGCTTCTCAGGACGAAGTTCTCGAAGTCTGGCAGGGTCTTGGGTATTACTCCCGTGCCCGGAATCTGCACGCCACCGCCCGGTTGATTTCTGAAAAATGGGGAGAAAAATTTCCTGAAAAATATTCTGATTTAATCGGGCTCAAAGGCATTGGTCCCTATACAGCTGCTGCCGTTTCCTCTTTTGCTTTTGGCGAAGATCAGGCGGTGCTGGATGGCAATGTGATTCGGGTTCTCACCCGTTTGTTTTCCATAAAAGAGGAGGTGAGTAAGCCCTCCGTTGTCAGGAAACTCAGAGAAACTGCTTTTCAATTGCTTCCCCCCGGGCAATCTTATGAATTCAATCAGGGAATCATGGAGCTGGGTGCCATTGTTTGTACCCCCCGCTCACCCGACTGCCCGCACTGTCCGGTCAGGGTATTCTGCGAAGCTTTCAAAGCCGGAATCCAGCAGGACCTTCCGGTAAAAAAGAAGGCAGCCGTTAAAAAAGTGCGTTACCTGAATTACCTCATTGCCGAATGTGAAGACCGCATTTTGCTC
>JBIKMV010000009.1:0-27200 GCA_044359055.1 Catalimonadaceae bacterium | reverse complement strand
TGTGGGCACAGAGGTAGCCGAAGGCAAGGAAACCCGTGATTTTGAGGGCAAAACCTATCTGATGGAGTCTTGGTTAAGGGCCGATTTCTCTTTTGTGAAAGCCTGGAAAGGCGATGCCATGGGCAATCTTATTTACAGGGGAACGGCAAGAAATTTTAATCCCATGATGGCCACAGCCGGCAAGATTGTGGTGGCAGAAGTGGAAGAAATTGTACCGGTAGGAGAACTGGATCCCAATTTTGTGCATACACCCGGCATTTATATCAACCACCTCTTCAAGGGTGGTGCTTATGAAAAACGCATCGAACAGAGAACCGTGAGTTCCTGACAAGTTAGCAGCATTTTCAACAATGGGTTCCTTCTACTCAATGGTAAGTTTCAGACCGGAAGCCCAGTTTTTTCTTTCGGCGGTGTAATACAGGTAGGCCGAAGAGGCTGAACTTTCATAATTCCCTTTCATCAGGGTACTAAGGGTTACCAGTATTCTTTTCGATTCTGAAGGCTTCATTTGCCGGAAATAGAAATACAACACATTGCCCCTGATTTCATAGAAATCTACCTTTTTTGAATCCATAAGTTCCCGAAGCTCAGAAGGAGAAACCACGCAACCCGCCGGAATGCCCACACAAGCCATGGTCATGGGAAGGCCATCGGCGGTAATGTTTTTCAGATTTACCTCCAGCTGAACCGGTTTTCCTCTTTTCACGCTTTCCTGACTCAACCGTGTTTCAAGCGAAACTTTGCAAACCGGGCTCGATACAGGCATACGGGTAAAATACTGAATGCCAACTGTAAAGGGCAGGGGATCTTTTAAAATCGAGTAACTGAATTCCAGTTTGTTGGGTCCCTCTTTGAGCTCTTTTTCCCATCCGCTTACAGAAATGGCCTTCTGAGTGCCGGCTTTCCATTCGGCTTTGGCTACTTCTTTCTCGTTTACTTTCAGAGAAAAAGCACCGTCTTCTGCGGCTCTTTTTGCATATACCACATAAGAGGTCAGGGCTTTCAGTGCTACAATGGTGGCCTGAGAATTTCCAAAGCCTCCTCTGCCTTGCCTTTGGGCGCACAGAAACTCTACCGCCTTGTCTATTTTGCCCTTTGGCCCGTCTTCGGACCGGATGAGGGCAAGAATAGCGAAGGCGGTGGTTTCCACGGTCAGGGCTTCACCTGTAGAAAAGGTGATGGAATGGCTGAGGCCTGTCCAGCTTCCGTTTTCCGCCTGAAGCCTCAGCAATTCCGCCGTCACTTCCCGGGCCTTGTCGTTTTTCTTCAGCAGCCAAAGGGTATTGGATGCCAGAGCGAGCAGATACGGGTCTTTTTTGAGCAGAGCTGTTTCGGTGGTTTTCTCCACCTCAAGGTCCAGCTGCTGAAATCCGGCTTCGGCCAGACTGTACACAATGTAGGCATTGGTGATGTCGTCGCTGGCCTGCCCGAAATTGTCCAGTGCCTGAGGCGAGCGCAGAAAGCCGCCTTTTCCATCTCTCCGGCTCAGAAGCCACTGCGTGGTCCGGTCTATCATGGAGGCATCCACATAGGGTGCTACTTTCTGCATTTCCCTGAATTGCAGCAGACCATAGGCCGTGAGGGCCTCGTGTGCTGGCGTACCGCCAAACCATTCGTATCCTTTTTGCTTTGTTTCGAAGCTGGTCAGTTTTTTATATCCCTTTTCAAGCAGGGCTTCGGCTTTTTGGGTTAGCTCCTTGTCCGGAATATTGGCCTGTTTCAGATAGTTCAAAACCAATACATTGGGATAGCTGCTCATGCTGGTTTGCTCAAAGCAGCCAAAGGGTTCGGCCAGGATACTTTCCACTCCTGCGAGTAGGTCGCTGGTGACATCGGGATAGGCTGTGGCATGCACCTTCAGGCTGCCGGGAATCAGATTTTTGATGTCGGCAAGGAAATATTTGCCCATTTCCCTTCCCGAAAAAGAAAGGTTTACCGGATAGCCGCGGGGCACTATCCGAACCGGTTTTTTCCAGCTATCCAAATCCTGGCCCAATGTTAATGTGAGGGATATCCTGCAGGAATCTGTAGCTTCTGTGGACTTCAGGGGCCATGCGATTTCTCTGGTTTCACCCGGACCCAGTAATACTTCCGCGGGAAGGGCGCTTTCGGCCACCAAACCTGCTGAGATAGAAGACCTGAGGCTGAACTTCTGAGATTCAGTGGTTTTATTTTTCACCACCACAGGAAGCACGGTACGGTCGCCGATGGTGAGCTCCACAGGCATGCGGGCCGAAACCGAAAAAGGCAGGCGTGTGGAAAACAAAGTTTGGGCTACCCCGGGAAGCCCCTCAGGTCCGATGGCTTGCGCCGTTGCCCTGTATGAATTCAGATCGTCTTTGGTATAAAAACTGAAATTCCCTCTGCCATTCAGGTCCAGGTCCACGATACCGGACCAGAACAATGTGGTAGAAAAATCGGTCCTTTCTTTGGTTTTCGCAGGTGGCAGGTTGGGGAATTTTCTGACCAAATAATAGGGTGATTCCTGAGCCGGCAGCGGCACAATGGGAAAAGCCCTTCTGGCATTGGCCGGCTTCTGATCATCCTCTGCTTTCGCTGCCTTACCAGCGGCCTCTTTCTTTTTGGGGAAGCCCCCGGCTTTCGGCTGCGGCATTTCCTTTTTCAGCATCATCGCCCCTTCCCTGTCGGGGGCAGCAAGGGCTTCCATCGCTGCCATGGGTACCATATTTTTGTCCCTCCGCGGATAAATTACCCGGAAAGAGGGATAGTAAAAAACCATTTCATCTCCATATACCACAATGTTCTCTTCTGAAGGGGCGTCTTTTCCTTTTGACATCCTGAGCACGGCAGGCTTGCTCAGATCGGTGAAGGGGAATCTGAATTTTCCGGCAGTATCTGTAAAGACTACTGTTCCGTTGATTTCTAGCTTCACGCCCGGATTGGGCTTCTGGGTCTGACTGTTCAGTATGGTGCCTGCAATGATGGCTTTTTCGGGTTTGGTGCCCGGTTTTTCATCCTGGTTTTCCATCACTTTTTTCCATTCCACACCTCTCCAGCCATGGGTGAGCATCACCAGATCCAGGGCAGAGGCTGCTTTTACATCATTAGAAAAATAAAAACCGGGGTTTTCTAGTTTCGTATTGAGTTCCTGCTCCAGCCAAAGGGCACTGATCAGATCCGATTGCTTGTCGTCGGCATAAGAAAGCAGGCCATCGTTCACCACCGAAACCAACACAGAGCCCGGCACGGGAATTCCGGCGGGGTCGGCCACCCTTACACTGAGGTTTACCTTTTCTCTGGTTCCGTATTCTTCTTTATCGGTTTTGAGGGAAATTTTGAGTTTGCGTCCGGCATTTACAAAAACCCTCCTTTCGCAGCGAAGGAGTTTACGGCCGTCGAAAAGGGATATGACGGCTACCCCTGAAGGCCAATTCCGCGATGACACCCGGATTTCAGATGCATTGGGGCCGGATTTCAGGCTTTTATCCCAAAGCCATTTGCCCCTCATTCGGGCAACCAGTAACAGATTGTCGGACACCGGGGCACCGGCCCGGATGAGCAAATCTGACCCAAGCTGACTGACGGCCAGTCCATACCCTTTTTCCAGAGGATCGGGCAATTCAGAACTTTGATTTACAGGGCTTTGCCACTCTATTCTGTACCTTTCGCCTGCCCGGGCCTTAAGTTCAAAAAAGCCCATTCCATCGTGAAAAGATTTAACAAATCTTATTTTTTCACCCTTTGTATTTACCAGCCAGCCTTCGGCATCTGCAGGGGTAGAATCGGCTTTGAGGATCTTGAAGGCCATCCGCACATTTTGATCGGCAATAAAATCGCCGCCTTCAGGAAAAAAGTAAACCAGCATTTCTTCGTCCGTTACAGGAATGGTCCGGCTGATGGACTCCGATTCACCTCCGGTCTGTATGCTGACATTCAAAACTGGCTTGCTGCCTTTTGGAATTTCGGGCAGAACAAAAGAAATCCTGCTTTTTCCTTCTCCGTCGGTTCGGGCTTTGGATGCCAGAAGGGTCTTATCGCCGGTTTCCACCGAATATTCAAATTCTCCCGAGGCTATGGGGCGGTTATCAGGCAAAACTGCCCCGAAATCAGCTTCTACCTTCTGACCCGCTTTGTAGGCTTTTTTATCCAGACTGAGGCTGAGTTTGAAAACCGGAAGCACTACCTGCTGTACCTGAAAAGCTCTTTCCACAAACTGATTTTGCTGTTCCATCCAGCGGGTATATGCCTTTAGCTTGTAAGTACCCCCGGGAAGATTTGCCCCAATCAAAAAATCTCCGTTTGCCTTTCCTCCTCTTGCAATGAGGCTGAGTTTTTTTTCCTGACTTCCCATGGGATTGATAAGTTCAACATATAGGATTTCGCTCAGGCCGGGAAGCGAAAGGGTAGATTCCTCCACCAAAAAAGCTGAGAACCAGACGGTTTCTCCCGGGTCGTAGAGGGGCTTATCAGTTTGGATAAATACCCTTTCGGCAGGCCAGTTTTTGTGGTAGCGGATAAATTGCTTTTTCAGGGAATCCTGTCCGGGTTCAGGCATAACAGGACCTGAAAAGTTCAGTAAAATACCTGAAGAAAAGGCGGCAAAGGCGCAGACAATGGCTGAAGTCAGGATTAAAAAGCGAAAAAGCATTGGAATTTTTTTCATTTCGGAGCAGGCTTGAGAATGTCAAAAAACGGCATTGCTCCGGTATAATTTATCAAAACCCGAAATTCTTTAACAATTTTTTGCTTTTTTGGGTCTCAATATCCAATGAATACGGAGGCAATGGTAATGCAGCGGGCTCTGCAACTGGCACGGCTCGGTATGGGCGAGGTTGCCCCCAATCCCATGGTTGGTTGTGTAATTATACACCCCGAAAAAGGTATTATCGGCGAGGGATATCACCAAAAATTCGGAGAAGCCCATGCCGAGGTAAATGCCATAGCCATGGTGGAAAATGAGGAATGGCTCAAAGAATCAACTCTTTATGTTACCCTTGAGCCCTGCAGCCATTTTGGCAAAACACCGCCTTGCGCTGATTTGATTCTGGAAAAAAAAATCCCGGGCGTGGTAATCTGCAACCCTGATCCGCATCCGCTGGTGGCAGGACAAGGAATTGCCAGACTGAGGTCCGGAGGCGTATGGGTTCAAACGGGGTTGCTGGAAAAAGAAGGTGCCAGACTCAATCGCTTCTTCTTTCATGCAATAAGCAAAAAAAGGCCCTTCATCACCCTCAAATGGGCACAAACCCGCGATGGCTTTCTGGCCCGGAGCGATGGTTCTTCGAAGTGGATCAGCGGCCCCGAAAGCCGGCAAATGGTGCACAAAATGCGGGCCGAACATCAGGCCATCTGGGTGGGAGGCAATACCCTGCTGACCGACAATCCTGCCCTTACCGTAAGGAACTGGTCGGGAAAAAACCCGGTCAGAATAGTAGCAGACCCCGGTTTAGGACTTCCTTCACATCTGCAGGTTTTCCGGGATTCATCTGCACCAACCTGGGTTTTCAACAAAACCAGATCCGAAACCGAAAGCCATATCCGGTGGATTGCCATTCCCTTTGAAGACCCTCTGAACGAAATCATGGATGTATTGCTTTCAGAAGGCATTCATTCGGTTTTTGTGGAAGGAGGCGGCCGCCTGCTGAAGAGTTTTACCGAGGCAAAGCTCTGGGACGAAGCCTGTGTTTTCACCGGAAAAGAGCGTTTTGGAGGGGGCATTCCGGCGCCCCTGCTGCAGAATTCTGTTTTGCAGACCTTCGGCCAATCCGGAACCGACCTGCTGCAGATTTTTTCTCCCTTGCCTTGAAAAACCGGGCAGAAGGTTATCTTTAATTTTCTTTTAAGCCCTGCTTAATATTACCGCTGCTTTTTGATATTCTCTTTGCATCATCAGCAGGGCGAATGTTTTAGCCATCATTTCAGAAAAGGCTTTCTCCGGAGAGCCAAGGTTTGCAAGGGCTTCTAACCTGTTGAAAAGTAACCATAATCAGGCGAGATTTAAATTGGTTGAAAAAGGTCCTTTCTCTGAGGGGACCTTTTTTTGTTATTGAAACATGATTGTGCAATTTGCGCTGCCATTCAACAATTTTACGGCATCTGCACAGCCCATGAATTTTCTGGTTAACATGGTCATCTCGGCCATTGCCATTCTGATTTCATCTTTTCTTATCCCGGGTATCCGGGTAGATGGTTTTGTTTCTGCCCTGCTTCTGGCGGTGGTGCTTGCCATCCTCAATCGTATCATCAAACCGATTCTGGTCATTTTTACCCTGCCCATTACCCTGTTTACCATAGGTCTTTTCTATCTGGTAATCAATGTAATCCTGATTTACATCGCCGACTGGATTGTGGGCGATGGCTTTAAGGTTTCCGGTTTTTTCCCGGCATTGTTTTTCAGCATTGTACTTTCTCTTGTCAATTCGGTACTCGATGCCATGGCAGGAGAAAAGTAATCCTTCCCTGCTTCAGTAATCAAGAATCACCTCCTTGAATCCGAAGGACTCCTCGCCCCTGGCCGAAAGCAGAATAAGCCTGCCGTCTTCGCTTATACCCTTGATTATTCCCCGGAAGGCAACGCCCCCGGGTAGCAAAAATCCGCAAGGCTGCCCCATTTTGAACAAGGAGCGGTAATAAAGACTCTTGATTTTTTCCCGGCCTGCCGTCTGCAGTTCCCGGTATACCTGAGTGATAGCATGCAGGACCATTTCCAGTACCGAGTCTGTATCTGCCTGACTGCCGGTAAGCATACGGAGGGAGGTTGACCTTTCGTGCTGGAGAAAAATCTGATTGACATTGAGGCCGATACCCACAACCGATTGTTCCAGAACCTGGCCGGTAATGGTATTTTCTATCAGGAGACCGGCTATTTTTTTTCCTCCGGCCAAGACATCATTGGGCCATTTTACCTTCACATCCCCGTGCAGGCTTTCCAGAGCCCTTACAATGCCCAGAGCCATGGCAGCAGAAAGCCAGAAGCTGTGGCGGGGAGTAAGAAACCGCGGCTGCAATACAAAAGAAAAAAGGAGATTTTCTCCCCTTTCAGAAGACCATGTATTGCCCTTCTGACCGCGGCCTGCTGTCTGAAAATCGGTCCTGACAAGAAACCCTTCTGGAAGTTCGGTTTCAGATTCTCTGATCAGATTCTGCAGGACATCATTTGTAGACTGACACTCTGGCAGATACCACAGCTTTTCTTTGCTGAACAAGGCTTTGGTTGAAATATTGCTGTCCATGCGGTAATATTGTAGCAATTTCCAAAGGAACGACATTTTCGATTCACTTGACAACCGACACCATCACCTCCTCCCAACTTTGTGAGCTTGCAGTAAAAGGAATGCTGGAAAAAAAAGCCCAGGACATTACCGTGCTCGACTTACGGGAGGTAAAAAACGCCATTGCCGATTACTTTGTGATTTGCTCAGGAACCTCTGATACCCAGGTGGATTCCATCAGCAAATCGATAGAAGAAGAGGTTTTCAAAGATTCAGGTCAATCGCCCTGGCACACAGAGGGACAACAAAACCGCGAGTGGATTCTGCTCGATTATCTGGATGTGGTGTGCCATGTTTTTCAAAAAGAGAAAAGAGCTTTCTACGATCTGGAAGGCTTCTGGGGCGATGCCAAAATTCAACACATCGAGCTGAGCTAAAGACCATTATTTCAGAAATTAAACGCAATACAAGATTTAAAAGACAAAGAAAATGGGAGAAAATACAGAAAAAAAAAACCCGAAAGACGATAAGAAAACCCCCCGGTCCAGGCCTTTGGTTCCTAACCCCAATCGGCCCAACTATCAGTTCTGGATCATCACCGCCATCCTGCTTCTGATATTCGGCATCAGCTATCTGGGCAGGCAAAATGCAAGCATGGTGATAACCCAGCCCAAATTTGAGGATATGCTCAGCCGGCATGAAATCAAGACCGTAACCATTATCACCAATGAAAAAATGGTTGAGATTACCCTCCGGCCGGAAGCCCTTGAAAGCGAAAAACACAAAAAAACCTTCGGCGACAAAGACAATCCCTTTTCCATGTCGGGCGGACCACATTACCGCTTCACCGTGATTTCTGCAGAAGATTTCAAAGAAGATTATGAAAAACTGGAAAAAGAAATCCCGGCCGAATTCAGGCCCGACTACAAAATCGAAGAGCGCCAGAACTTCAGCAACCTCATTTTCAACTATGGATTCATCATCATCATCATTGTAGGTTTCTGGCTGTTGATGCGCCGGATGACCAATGTGGGTCCGGGCGGACAGTTGTTCAACATCGGCAAATCGAGGGCCGCCCTTTTCGATGCCGATAATAAAGTAAAAATCACCTTTGCTGATGTGGCCGGCCTGGAGGAGGCAAAAGAGGAAATCAAAGAAATAGTGGAGTTCCTGAAGAACCCTGAAAAATTCACCAAACTGGGAGGAAAGATTCCCAAAGGTGCCCTTCTGGTTGGTTCACCGGGAACAGGAAAAACCCTTCTCGCCAAAGCTGTGGCGGGAGAAGCCAATGTGCCCTTTTTCTCCCTGTCGGGTTCCGATTTTGTGGAAATGTTTGTGGGTGTTGGAGCGGCGCGGGTTCGGGATTTATTTAAGCAGGCAAAAGAAAAAGCGCCCTGCATCATTTTTATCGATGAAATCGATGCCATAGGCAGAAGTCGCGGAAAAGGCCCCATGCCGGGAGCCAACGATGAAAGGGAAAACACCCTAAACTCCCTGCTTGTGGAAATGGACGGATTCGCAACCGATTCGGGCGTTATCATTCTGGCCGCCACAAACAGGCCCGACATACTGGACTCTGCCCTGCTGCGGCCCGGCCGGTTTGACAGGCAGATTTCCATAGACAAACCCGATATTGTAGGCAGGGATGCCATTTTTAAGGTTCACCTGAAGCCCCTGAAGCTGCACCCCAATGTAGACAGTAAGAAACTGGCCGCCCAGACGCCCGGTTTTGCCGGAGCCGAAATTGCCAATGTGTGCAACGAAGCCGCCTTGATTGCCGCCCGCCGAAACAAGGAATCCGTAGATCAGCAGGACTTTAACGATGCCATCGACAGGGTAATCGGAGGGCTTGAAAAGAAAAACAAGCTCATTTCACCCGAAGAAAAAAACATTGTGGCCTATCACGAAGCCGGACATGCCGTGGCCGGCTGGTTTCTGGAGCATACCGATCCATTGGTGAAGGTCAGTATTGTGCCCCGCGGTGTGGCCGCATTGGGCTATGCGCAGTATTTGCCTAAAGAACAGTTCCTCATCACCACCGAACAAATGATGGACGACATCTGCATGAGCTTGGGCGGAAGGGCTGCCGAGCAACTGGTTTTCGGAAAAATCTCTACCGGCGCACTCAGCGATCTGGAGCGCATTACCAAACTGGCCTACAGCATGGTAACCTTGTATGGCATGAACGAAAAAATCGGAAATGTCTCGTTTTACGACAGCAAGCAATCTGATTATGCATTCAACAAGCCTTACTCTGACGATACGGCCACCATTATTGATCAGGAGGTAAAAAAACTAATTGACTGCGCCTATCACCGGGTTCTGGATCTGCTCACCGCAAGAAGAGAAGCCCTAGAAAAATTAGCCCATGCCCTGCTGGAAAAGGAAATCATTTTCCAGAGCGATCTGGTAGAGCTGATCGGGCCAAGGCCCTTTGCCAAAGCTACGCATTATCAGGAGTTTACCACCAGTTCGGGGATGTATGAGCCCAAAAAAGAACAGGAGCCTCAGGCAAAACCTGCCGAAGAGCAGAAAGAAGAACATCCGGTAAATCAACCCACAGATTTAGCCTGAAAAATCCATGGCCAACAGCTCCAGGGACAACATTCTGGCAGGTATAAAATCTGCGCTCACGCATTTGCCTCAACAAAGCCTGCAGAAGCCGGATATGGGTACCCCCGTTTATGCCCTGGAAGAAGATAAAGACCTGGCCATTCTTTTTGCAGAAACCTTCACCGCCCGGAAAGGTGTTTTTTTCTATTCCGAAAGTCCAGAGGAATTTCAGGCGCAAATGGCAGATTTTGTTAAGCAGAGGAGATTCAAAAATATCCATGTCTGGGAAAAAGAACTGATGGAGGAACTGGCACCATGCCATTTTCCCTTTATCGAGCATGACCGGAATTTTCATGAAACAGACTGCGGCATCTCCCTCTGCGAGTGTCTGATTTCCCGCACGGGCAGCATTCTGGTGAGCTCCAGGCAAACAGGAGGCAGGCGGCTGTCTGTTTTTCCTCCCGTGCATGTGGTGGTAGCCAGCACCGGACAGCTGGTTCCGGACATCAAAGACGGCATGGCATTTATCACCAAAAAATATGGCAATAAACTGCCCTCTATGATTTCTATGATCACAGGGGCAAGCCGTACTGCCGACATTGAAAAGACCCTGGTTATGGGTGCACACGGGCCAAAAGAACTCGTCCTTTTTTTGATTGACGATGTCCCATCTTCTTAATCTGGAACTTGCTGAAGGCAAAAAAGCCTACTTTGCCTCCGACTTTCACCTGGGTACACCCGACCGTGAATCCAGCCTGAAAAGAGAAAAAAAACTGGTCCGTTGGCTGAACCACATCTCCGCCGACTGTCAGCATCTATTCCTGTTGGGCGATTTGTTTGATTTCTGGTTCGACTACCATGATGTGGTGCCCAAAGGCTTTGTGCGGGTGCTGGGCAAACTGGCCGAGATGCACGATGCCGGCATCCGGATTTATTTGTTTACCGGCAACCACGATATGTGGATGTTTGGCTACCTGGAGAAGGAAATCGGCGCCAAAGTGTACCGGCAAAACATGGACATCCAATGGCCGGGTTTCCGGATGCTCATCGGACACGGAGACGGCCTGGGCCCGGGCGACCGTGCCTACAAGGTATTGAAGAAAATATTCAGCAACCCGATATGCCAGCGCCTGTTTGCCTTCTTACACCCGCGCATTGGCATAGGCATAGCCCGTGCATGGAGCCGGCAAAGCCGCATTTCCAACCATAAGGACGATGTTTTTCTGGGTGAAAAGGAGTTTCTCTGGGTGTACTGCAGGGAGCAGGAAAAACTGCACCACCGCGACCTGTACCTATTTGGTCACAGGCATTTGCCCCTCGACCTTCCTGTGGGAGAAAGCAGCCGCTACCTCAATCTGGGCGAGTGGCTGCGGCATTTTCACTATGTAGAGTTCAATGGCCGCACTGCACAGCTGATGACCTGGAACGACCGGCAGGAAATCGGCACGGCAGGGTATTGAGTTTTTTGGAATGAGCCTTCACCCGGCCCAACCAACACCATTGTATTATATTCGCTGCCTTCCGGCTATTGTCCGACTTCCAGCCGCTTTACACAGGATGTAAACCACTTCTGTATGGGAACAGCGAATCTAAGATTTGCATACACAACACCAAGGACAAACTCTTTCCAGGAGAGGTTTCGGATTGATCAATAATTTTAAAGTCAAAAGCTCTTGGCCGATAAACAAGGCCACGCTTGTCAATTGGCCAGGGTATATGGGATGCAAACTGATTTAGAAATCATATATTTGTTCGCTGTAGAAAAAGCGAAAAATGTGTTGGCAGCACTTTTTTAAAGAATTAACAATGACTTCAAATTAATTTTTAGCTCTACCTGTGCACAATTCCGAACTCCTTCTGAAAGCCCTCACTGAAACCTACAAAGAGTTTCTTGACCCCAAAAGCAACAAGCGGTCTCTGTTTAAGCAGATGCTCCATCAGGTGCTCTCAGTTACAGAAAGTGAGTATGGTTTTATCGGAGAAGTGAGATACCGCAACGGCGCCCCCATGCTCAAGACCTTTGCCATCACCGACATTTCCTGGAACAAGGAGACCGCTGAATTTTATAAAAAATACGAAGAGCAGGGGATGGAGTTTTCTAATCTGGAAACCCTGTTTGGTTACACGCTCAAAACCGGTGAAACGGTTATTTCAAACGACCCTGCCACGGACCCCCGTAGCGGAGGCCGGCCCAAAGGTCATCCTCCGATGCTGCATTACTTGGGCCTTCCGGTTATGGATAAAAACAACATCATGATTGGAATGGTCGGCTTAGCCAATAAACCAGGCGGATATTCTCAGGACGATGTGAATTTTCTGGAACCCATTCTATCTCTTTGCTCTGCCTTTATTTCATCCATGAAGGCAACAGAAAGCAAGGCCTTTTTCTCCGATACATTGGAGGCCTACCGGAATGCCATCGACAGCCACGCCATCGTGTCGGTTACGGATGTCAACGGGGTCATTACCTATGTAAACGAGAAATTCTGCGAATTGTCTAAGTATTCACCCAATGAACTGATCGGCAAAACCCACCGGCTGGTCAATTCGGGCTATCATACAAAAGAGTTTTTTGCACACCTCTGGGCAACCATTCTTTCGGGTAAAATATGGAGGGGAGAGGTGCGCAACCGGGCAAAAGACGGATCGCTGTATTGGGTGGACGCTACACTGGTGCCTTTTTTGGATGAAGACAAAAAGCCCTACCAGTTTGTTGCTATCCGCACCGACATCACGCGGCTAAAAGAGCAGGAGCGGGAATTGAACAGCTTCTTCCGTTTATCAGGTGATTTTCTCAGCATTGCTACATTGGATGGGCGTCAGGTAAAGGTTAGCGAATCTTTTCCGCTTGCCATGGGAATGTCAAAGGAAGAGCTGCTCCAAACACCCATAATGGACCTGATACATCCGGACGATGTTGCTTCAACCAGAAAAATTTTTGAAAGCCTCGCCTCAGGTACTAAAATCGTTGATTTTGAAAACCGCCATGTTAGAAAAGACGGTAGTGTAATTGCACTTTCCTGGCAGGCATCGGTTAATACCGAAGATGGGCTGATTTATGCATCGGCCACCGACATCACCCAGAAAAGGGAGGTAGAGGAGAAGATTATTCTGTCCAAGATTGAAATGGAAAAAGCCAAGGCAAAAGACGATTTTCTGGCCAATATGAGCCATGAAATCCGTACGCCGCTGAATGCCATTATTGGTTTTCATGGCCTGCTGAGCAAAACGCAGCTGAACCCCGATCAGATCCGCTATACCGACATCATTGGTTCGGCGCTTAAAAACCTCAATGTCATCATCAATGACATCCTTGATTTATCGAAAATAGAGAACGGAAAACTATCACTGGAAAAAGTACCATTCAAACCGGAGCAGCTGGCGAAACAGCTGGTTCAGATGAATCTGGCATCAGCCAAGGCCAAAAACCTGAAAATGATGCTAAGCTACGACAGCGAAATTCCACCGGTATTACTGGGCGATGAGGTCCGGCTCACTCAGATTCTGATGAATCTCATTTCCAATGCCATGAAGTTCACCCAGCAAGGTGGGATTGAATTAATGATAACATGTCTAGGAGAAAGCGATGGATGTGTGAGGATTCGTTTTTCCGTTAAGGATACCGGTATCGGCATACCCGAATCAAAACTCAATATGATATTTGATCGCTTTACCCAGGCAGAAAATTATACAACAAGGGTTTATGGAGGAACAGGTCTGGGCCTGAACATAGTAAAATCACTGGTTGACCTGCACGAAGGGGAATTATTTGTAAAAAGTGAGGTTGATAAGGGCTCGGAGTTCAGCTTTGAAATCACCTTTCCCAGGGCCCATGAGGTGTTGGAAGATTATGCCAACACTCAGTTTGGTGGGGGTTTGGTTTCGGAGCTGAGCGGCATCAGAATCCTTCTGGTGGAAGACAATCAGCACAATCAGATTCTGGCCAAAACTTTTCTGGAGAAAAACCATGCTGAGGTAGACATTGCCGGAAACGGCCTTATTGCGCTGGAAAAACTAAAAGAAAACCCTTATGATGTAATTTTAATGGATGTGCAAATGCCCGTAATGGATGGAGTAACCACTACGGAAAATATCCGGAAAAACTTGAAAAAAAACATTCCCATTATAGGTTGCTCCGCACATTCACTCAGTTCTGAGAAAATCAACTGTCTCAATGCCGGCATGAACGATTATATCACCAAGCCATATACTGAGAAGGATCTCGTAAATGCCGTTCTCCGAAATTCAGTAGCCCAACTAAGCAATTCACCCAATGGCAAAAATCCTGTGATTTCGCCCGGCAGTCAGGAGCCGCCTCAGGCTTTCAGCGAACTTGAAAAGGAAGTAGGAAACAGTGTATCCAGGCTATTGGTCAATGAGCTGTTAAAGAGACTGCCCGGTGATGTGGAAGCCTTTGCCACTGCCAATATCCACAGAGATATTACAAAACTGGAGCGCCTTGCCCATAATCTTTCCGGGTCTCTTACCGTAATGAAACTACAAAAGGGGCATGCCCTTGCAAGCAACCTTGAAAAAGCTTGCCGCGGGCAGGAAGGAGAAGATATAATTCGGCAAACGGTCTTTGATCTTATGGCTTACCTCGAAAGCTTGCTTGATGCAACCCGGAACTATCTGAAATAGTAATCATTTGACTTTTATTTTTGCATATTTGGAACCTACTGTAAAACAGAACCATTTAGCTTAGAATCTCCGGGTTTTGGATGCCTCATTTCAAATTGGGCATCTCAACTTCATGGGATAAAAAACCTGCCTTCTCACCCGCCTCAGGCCCGGCTCCGCAGGAGAATCCGGAAGGTGGTGCCCTTGCCCGGCTCCGAACTTTTTACAAAAATCCGGCCTTTGTGGTATTGCTCCAGTATCCTTTTGGCCAGAGTAAGGCCCAATCCCCAGCCCCTTTTTTTGGTGGTAAACCCGGGTTCAAAAACTTTCTTGAACTGATTCTTCGGAATCCCCTTGCCCGTATCACTGATGTCCATCTGCACATTTCCCTCCGGCAATTCGGTTATGGTAATGCTCAGCTTTCCTACCCCGGCCATGGCGTCCACGGCATTTTTTGAGATGTTTTCTATCACCCACTCAAACAGCGGTCGGTTGATGAGGGCCAGAATTTCGCCTTCCTCCGGGTCAGATTTTATGGTGATTTCTACTTTTTGACTCAGCCTGCTGCGCAGATAGGCAATGGCGGTGTTCACCACTTCCACCACATTTTCAAGCTTCAGTTTCTGCTCCGAGCCGATGCTGCTGAAGCGGGCGGTTATCATCTGAAGTCGCTGAATATCTTTGTCCATCTCGGCCACAACGCCTTCTGATTCGAGTTCGGGCTTGGTCCTCAGGTACTCTGCCCATGCAATGAGGCTGGAAATGGGGGTGCCAAGCTGATGCGCAGTTTCCTTGGCCAGCCCCACCCAAACCCGGTTTTGCTCGGCATTCTTGCTGATGCTGAAGGCCAAATAACCCATCAGCACAAACAAACCAATCACCGCAAGCTGAATAATGGGATAATACCGGAGCTGATTGATTAGTTCGGAATTCTGGTAATAGATATACTGCTTCAGACCGGCAAACTCGATGGGAATGGGCTCATACTGACTGCGCATTTCCTCAATCCGCTTTTGGAAATAGGCCTCCTGCTTTTTGGGCGAAAGCCCGGCGGGAGGGTCAAAATTGCGGTGGCTGATGTACCGGCTCTGCTCGTCGGTGAGGATAACCGGTACAAAGGTGTTGGCTTCGATGATTTCCCTAAACAAAAAACCCTGGCTTTCCGAAAACTCTGTGGTGGCAATTTCGCGGTATCCCTTGGCGGCCAGGTCAATCAGCTTTTGCTCCCGCTCTGCCAGCCTTTTCACCAGGTCGTTGGTGTACAAAACCGAAAACCCTCCGATGAGGAGGGCAAAAATCATGATGATGAACTTCAGAGTATTTCGGTTGCTGTAAATATCCATTCCGGTGCAGCCTTCAGGCCAGATCAGAGCATAGGATTACAAAGAAGCAGAGTCGAATTTGAATGGCAGAAGGGCGGAAACCGAGGGAACAGAAATCCACTCTTCGGCACTGAGTTTAAAATACAGGGGGATGTTTTCAGACTGCCGCTCCTCGTATTCGAGCATGGCCTGACGGCAGCCACCACAGGGGCATGCCGGTACCAGTAAGGTTTCGCCCTGTTTGCGGGCTACCACTACCAGGGCTTCGATTTTTACCCCGGGATATTGCGAACCGGCAAAAAATATGGCTGTCCGCTCCGCACAAAGACCGGAAGGATAGGAGGCATTTTCCTGATTGGAGCCTTTGATGATTTCGCCATTAGAAAGCCGCAAGGCCGCCCCGACCTGAAAACAGGAATAAGGCGAATATGCCGAATCAAGAGCGGAAACAGCCTCTTCGAACAATAGGGAGGCAAGGGGAGGAAACTCCTCCGGATTCCGGTACACCAAATATCCTATGGTAATTTCTTTTTGGGTCATGTACTGCCCGTTTAAAAAAAGGGCATCAAAGAAACAAATTGATTTCCAACCATCAAAGCTGTGTTAAGAATAAACCGGGCGAAATCCGGTGTCTGCAACCCAAACGGATTCTCCTGCAAATGGCATTTTTTTTCAAAATATCAGAATGAATTTTTAAAGGAAGGAGAACTTGGTTTATTTTGAAACGCTGAATCATGAAAGCCGGTACCTGGAAATATTTTCAATGCCTCTGGCCCTCGGTCTTTACCCTGTTCGGGAACCTGAACGGGGGCCTTTGGTCGGCATCCAATGCCGTTTTTTCTTTGGTTTTCATGGTGATGATTGATTTCATACTGCCGCAGAACAAATCCCCTCAGGAGCCGGATGAAGGCCCTTTGCCGGATGTGGTTCTGGTTCTGGGTTTCATTTTCCAGATGCTCTGTGTGGGCACCCTGATAAGCGGAATCCATACTGGTGAGTTGAAAGATTCAGCCATTACCTGGGCTGCGATATCCACCGGACTGAATTCGGGACTGCTGGGTATCACTTCGGCCCACGAAATGATCCACAGAAAAGGCTATTTCTTTAAAACACTGGGTATCCTCAACCTGATTTCCTGCCTGTATGCCCATTTTTATGTGGAGCACCGGAAGGGGCATCACGCCAGAGTAGCCACCGCCTCCGACCCGGCAACAGCCCGCATGGGGGAATCGGTATATGCCTTTTTTCTGCGCTCCATACCCGGACAGTGGCGTAGTGCCCTGCAAATTGAAATGGCCCGGCTGAAGCGGGTGGGTGCCGCTCCGCTGGGCTGGAGAAACTTTGTCCTGATTACCTTTTATCTCCAGCTGATATTGCTTGGCATCCTGTATTTCGCAGGAGGCAGCGATATGCTGAACGCTTTTGTGATACAGGCCGCCATCGGTTTTCTGCTGCTGGAGTATGTGAATTATATCGAACACTACGGCCTGGTGCGAAAGCGCGGAGAAAAAGTACAGGTCCACCATGCCTGGCAATCCAGTTCAGCCACCTCCCGGTTTACCCTTTTCGAACTGAGCCGCCACAGCCACCACCATCTGGATGCCAAGGTAAAATACCATGAGCTCCACGATCTGGAAAGTCCTTTTCATTTGCCTTATGGATATTATGGCATGTTCTACATTGCCCTTATTCCCCCACTTTGGCATCGGGTAATGGACCACAGGCTCCCAAAAAATATGCCTCAGTTATGAGAATACTCCAGCCACAGGAAATCAAAAAAGCCGACAGGCTCACCTTAAAAACCAGAAAAATCACCTCGCTGGCCCTGATGGAAAAGGCAGTTTCTGCATTTTTGAGTGCATTCCTCAGACGGTTTCCCAAACCCGGACCCGGTCTGATTGTAGCGGGACCCGGAAACAACGGAGGCGACGGCCTTGCTCTGGCCAGAATGCTCACTGAAAAAAAGATTCCGGTGGTGGTTTTCATCCCGGACTTTACCGGAAAGATGAGTCCGGAAAGAGCAGAGCAGGAGAAAAAACTCCCTCCTTCCCTGAAGGTGATTCGCGGAAAGGCCTCTGACCTGCAAAAAGAACTGCAAAGGGGTTGCCGCTGGGTTTGCGATGCCTTATTCGGAGTAGGACTGAACCGCAAGCCGGAAGGAGAATGGGCAGAACTCATTGAGCTGCTGAATTCTTTCGGGGGTTTGAAAATTGCACTGGATGTTCCTTCCGGATTTCAAACCGTAAACCAGCCGGGAGATGCAGTATTTCAGTCTGACTGGACAGGAAGTTTTCACTGCCCCAGGCTTGGATTTTTATTGCCCTCCAATCAAAAATATGTTGCGGAATTTGAGGTGTTAGACATTGGTCTTTCGGAGCCGGAACCGGAAGAATGGCCGGTTTATTTCATTGAAAAAAAAGACATTAAAACCATCATAAGGCCCCGTAAGCGATTTTCACACAAGGGTACTTTCGGGCATGGAATGTTGATTGCGGGCTCTAAAGGCAAAATGGGTGCAGCCGTTCTGGCCTCCCGGGCGATGCTCAGGTCCGGTGTAGGCCTTGCCACAGTTTACGGACCTTCTTCAGGCAGAATAATCCTGCAAACTGCGGTACCGGAAGCCATGTGGATATCGGACCCGGAAAAAGACAGTATTTCGGCATGTCCTCCGCTGGGAACCAGTTCTGCGGTAGGTGTAGGGCCGGGCATTGGCAACAATCCCCAGACCGCCAAAGCCTTAAAACAAATCCTTGACAGGGCCATTCTCCCCCTGGTTGCCGACGCAGATGCCCTCAACATTCTGAGTGAAAACAAACAATGGCTGCGCCTCTTGCCCAGGCTGAGCCTGCTAACCCCGCACCCGGGAGAATTTGACCGCCTGGCCGGCAAATCGGCCACTGATGAGGAGGTTATGCGGAAAGCATTGGAATTCAGCAGGAAATATGGAATTATATTGATTCTGAAAGGTGCTTTTACCTTTATCTGTCATCCAGACGGGCGCTCCTGGTTCAACTCCAAAGGCAATCCGGGCATGGCTACTGCCGGTTCGGGAGATGCACTCACCGGCCTGCTCACCGGTTTGCTTGCCCAAGGATACCCCCCATTGGATGCCGCCCTGCTTGGGGTGTACTGGCATGGATTTGCCGGGGATTTGGCCGCCGATTACCAGGGTCAGGCTTCTCTGATAACCTCAGACCTGATTGACCGGCTCGGCAAGGCATTTCTGGAAATCTCCGCCTGAAGGCAGGAATCAGGAAGTCCAGAAATGGTAAACATCCATCTCGTCTGTAACCCGGAAACCACAACTCTGATAAAAATGAATGGCTCCGGTATTTAAGCCCTGGGTGGCTACCGTGAGGGAATCGAATCCGTCTTTTTGGGTCCGGGCAATGACCTGATGAATCAGTTTTTTTCCGAGTCCTTTACCCCTTTGACTGCCATCTACCGCAATCAGGCCTATGTCTCCCGAATTGTTTTTAACTCCGTAAGTAATCAGGCCAAGCAAGGTATCTCCTTCAAAATATCCAAATACCTCTTTGGCAATTTCTTTGTTTACGGAACGGGTAATCCATGTGCGGTAGAGCATTTCGAAAATACCCGGATCCAGCCTATTGTCGGTTTTAAACCGGGAATGAGAACCGCTTTGAAAGGTAAGGTCCAGTAACTTATCCGAAAGCTCTGAAACCGGTTGAATATGAGGGTCTGTCTCGATGAATTCATCCGCAGAAACCTTGCGGGTAAAGTTCTGCCTTCTATCCAAAAGAGAGAGCTTTTGGCCTGAAAACCAATTGCTTTCACTTTTACTAAGAGTGGGTGGGCAAAAAATATAGATCAGATCGAAAGCAGATTTTTCCGCAGCGGTAAACTGCTGTAAATCTTCCGGTGTTTGGGCATTGAATTTTCCGACTTCAAGCTGAAATTTCTCTGAATCCCACTGTAGTTTTTCAATCATTTCCAAAACCTACGGTATTATTGATTAAAAAAACCGGTCTTTCTTTTACCCGGTCAAAAGTCTTGCCAAGGTAAAGGCCAACAATACCCAAAACAAAAATGATGATGCCTGATAAAAACCAAAGCGAAAGAATCAGACTGGCATAACCCTGAATGGTGATGAATCCCATAAAATACCGGACCATAGAAATAAGGCCTCCTACAAAAGAAATGCAGGAAATAAGGAGACCCAATTTTACCGTAATTCTAAGAGGCTTATCTGAGAAAGAAAGGATGATGTCCAATCCAAGCTTCAGCAATTTTTTGAAGCTGTATGATGTTTTTCCCTCTGTCCTTTCTGCGTGCTCTATCACGATGGAGGAAGACGAAAACCCAACCCAGGACACCATAGCCGGGAAGAAACGCAGGGAATCACCCATCGACAGAATGGCGTTGATTACTTTTTTGTGGTAAATGCCAAAATTAGCAACGGTGCTATCTTGCTTGGTTTCTGTCAGGTAGGCAAGAACCCAGTAGAATATTTCAGATAGTTTGGTCTTAATGAGGTTGTCTTTTCTGATTGTTCTTTTGGCCAGAACCAGATCATGGCCTTTTTTGGTCTCCTCATAGAGCTTGATGATTTCTTCGGGCTGATCCTGCAGATCGCAATCCATTACTACCACCCATTCCCCCGAAGCTTTTGTGAGACCGGCATGGATGGCATAGTGCTGCCCGAAGTTCCGGGATAGTTTAATTCCCTTCACCCTAATGTCTTTTTCTGCCAGCTTTTTTATTGTGGAAAAGGGATTGCCGGGCCCGCAGTCATCCACGAATATCAATTCGAATTCGCAGGCCATCTTTTGAAAGGTAACTTTCACTCTGTCATATAGTTCGGGAAGGCAAGCATCACAACCATAGACCGGAACAACCACCGAAATCAGAAGCATTTAGGAAAAAATCAAAGGACAAATATATGGATTCGGAAGTTAGAATTTTCTATATACACTCGGGCAAAAGGGTATAAAATGTCTGAATTCCCATGTTCCGGTGTGCATTGAGCACTGAATACTCTATTCAGCAGCAGCCTGTCACCGGCATTTTTTTTATCAAAGCTTTTGGTTTTCCTGTACCTTTGCATTTCATTTCAGAACTTTCAATACCATGCTTTCTGTCCTTCTCTTTTTTGGAAATCTGGGTACCGGGGAAATTATCGGTATCATTTTTCTCGTTATCCTGCTTTTCGGAGCAAAGAAAATCCCGGAACTCGCCAGAGGTTTAGGAAAAGGCATCAGGGAGTTTAAAGATGCTTCCAAAGACATCAAAGATACCATCGAAGAAGAGTCAAAAAAGGCTTCCTGATTGCCTTAACGGACTGTTTTTTAGTATTTTATCCCATTTGATTCCGGAACAGGTGGAAAAGCCCTGCAGAACTCCTATACCTAAATGCTTCTTTTGAATTCTGAATGCTGCACATAAAAGTCAAAGGAATAAACAGTCTGACAGATGCCCGCTACTGCGCCGGTATGGGCGTGGAAAAACTGGAAATTGTTTTTGATAAAAACGGGCAATCTGCTCTGAGCCTCAGCGAATGGAATTCAATTCGGGCCTGGATTGAGGGCGTGGATTGGGTAGGTGAATATACGGGTACAGAGACCGGAATTTTGAAGCAGCTTGCCATTGACACCGGTATTTTAGAATGGACCATCTCTCCTGAACTGTATCAGAAGGTACATTTGGAAAATCCGAGTCTGACATTCACCATAAAGTCAGAAAATTTATTGGAAGGGCCCGGAGTTTCAGGAAATGAAAGATTTAGCCTACCGGCCTCAGGAGTTGACGGTTTGCAAATCTGGATTCATGCGCCTGAAAATCCTTCTGCTCTTTTGGAAATGCATGCAGCTTATCCCGATTTTGGATTTGTCCTGCAATCGGGCACAGAGGAAAGGCCGGGTTGGATGGATTTATCAAACCTTCAGGATGTTCTGGAAAAACTGGAAGAAACCGATTGATAACCAGATCTTCAGGCTGATTCAGCAATTCTGCCTTCGGGAGAGCTGCCGGATAATCAGCTTGGCACTTCTCCTCCCTTTCGGCTCTGCCTTTTGCGAAGGACCTGTCCGAAAAACAAAAATTACCCCTCTGGATGAAAGAATGCTGCAGTTTATCCGCAACCGGGATTTTCCCGGGGCTGTATTGCTGGTTTTAAAAGATGGCAAACCAGTTATCAGCAAATCCTGGGGCGAAACCTGGTATAATTCGGGCCAAAGACCCGGGCCCGGCACCACTCTGTACGACCTTGCCTCGGTAACCAAAGCCGTGGCCATTGGCATAACCCTGATGCACATGGTAGAACAAGGAAGGGTTTCAGAAAATGACACTCTGGGAAAATATGTAAAAGCAGCAAGGGGTTATCCTCTCGGTAAACTCAGTATCGAACGCCTTCTGGCCCACAAAACCGGATTGCCCCCGTATTACTTCAGCAATTACTGGCTGCTCAGTACAAACAAGTGGAACGAATCAAGTTTTCCGGCCATTGCAGGACCTGAAAATCAGGACCCCTTCAGAGGAAAATATTTGCCTTCGGGATACCGTCAGGGGATGTTGCGTGACCTTTGTCGGCTGCCGTTCACCGGAAGAATGAAAACCATTTACTCAGACCTGAATTACATTCTTTTGGGTTGCCTGGTAGAGGAGGTAAGCGGGAAAAGGCTGGATGAGTATCTCAATGATTGGCTTTTTCGGCCAATGGGTCTGAAAAACATTACCTTTAACCCACTTGTGAATGGCTTCACAAAAAAACAGATTGCCCCAACCCTGGATGATCCTCTGTACCATGGCTGGGTAAACGATGCAGAAGCCGCCAAACTTGCCGGCATCTGCGGTGCAGCAGGACTATTTTCCAATGCAGGAGACCTTGCCGAAATCGGCCTGATGCTACAGTCGGAAGGACTGTATAAAGGAAAAAGATTTTTGAAACCGGCAACCATCCGGAAATTTGCCTGGCAAATCCAGCCGGGGCACGCAAGGGCTATGGGCTGGCAAAAACCTGCCCGCAGCCGGAACATCAAATCCATCGCTCCCTCGAAAGCAAGCCAGAATTCCTTTGGTCATACCGGCTACACGGGCACTCTTTTTTGGGTAGATCCGACAAAGGATTTGGTCATTGTTTTCTTAACCAATGTCACCTACCCGAAAGACGGCATCTCTACTTTTAAAAAATACGCCGGGTATAAAACAGTGCTGAAGCTGGTGTACGACAGGATATAAAAAGGACTGCCTTTTCAGACAGCCCCGGTAATGGTTATATAAATTTCGGGTTGAAATCAGGGTTGAATGACCACTTTTTTGGCAGCAAAGCGGTTTCCAATCCGGATGCGGAGCAAATAAAGACCCGGCCTCAAACCGCTGACATCGACGGGGTGCAGAATCGCCTCAGCACCGGATATCTTATTGGCAGCAACCACGGCTCCTGTCATATCCACAAAATCTACCTGTACCGGACCGTCCTCTACGGGATAGTCGAAGATAAGTTGGTCCTTTGCAGGATTTGGATAAATTCTGATCTGTTCATCAACATCCGACAACAACTGCACAGAAGTGATGAGATTGGGGGTAACATTCTGGCAGCCAAATTGATTTCTCGAGGTAAGATTTATGGAAGTGGCACCGGCGGGAACAATCAAATAAGTAAGCGTGTCACTAGAATTGGTAATGCCGTTTACCCGCCAGAAATACCGCACTCCGGGCTGAACATTGATGACTTTCAGGGTATCGCCTACCCGCACTACCTGCGCTGCAGAAGGGGGGGATTCAAAAGAAATAATCCGAATCTGGTCGGAGGCTGAACAGCCGGTTATCGGATCAGTAAGGGTTACCGAGTACCTTCCGGGCTGATTTACCGAGAGGGTGGCATTACTGCCAATTTGATTTCCAAGGCTGTCTCTCCACACATAAGAAAGGCCTGTTCCAAAAGCGGCATTGAGGGAAACACTTGAACTGCATCCATATCGGTCGGGGCCCAGCTCTGCATAGGGCAATATCCGGGAAGCCGTAGCCAGGGCATTTACAGAATCAGGACCGGTATAGGAGACATTGATCCAAACCCGCTGTTCCCGGTTGGTGTCAATGGAATTTTTTACACGAAACTGATACCAATTGGTAGAGGTTGGGGTGAAAGTTTTCACCAGATTCCCGGTTCCTTTGGCAGAATCGAGGACCACTCCGCAAGCATTTGTAAGTAAAAGGGTGAGATTTCTGTCTGAAAATGATGGAAATAAGCGGTAGGTGATAGTCTTTCCTGCTTCCGCATACACTTTACCTGCCCAGCGGGCTTCGGTAGAATTGGCCGGTAATGCACCGCCCTGACGGAGCGAACGGGGGTTACTGTCACCAAGGTCATCGGCCATTTCCCATTCGTGGGTGGTGGTTCGGTTGGGGGCAGTGAAGGGTTGATTGAAAAATGTTTCCAATGACTTCAGTCCAAATACTGCCACACCTTTATTAATTGTATTGTTGCCGGTACCATTACATCTCGGGGCCTGAACCCTTACCCTTCCCCCGGGAACACCGCCTTGCCGGGTTACCACGGTGACATCCGGGAAGTTGCCTGTGTAATCTTTCAGAATGGTTCCTACGGTAAAATCACAATCTATCCAGGCAGCCTGATTGGTGGTAAAATTGTCGGTAACGGCAATGATGGCTTTTGCTGACCTTTCGAAAACAATAAGATCCTGGGCATTGCTACCATCAAAAAACACAGTACTCTCTGCACTTCGTACCCGGTAGGCACCACCTTTGAAATCGAGTTTGCGGTGGCAGCGGATTAGGTTGGCAATAGATTGTCTTACAGGCAAATCGGTTTCACTTCCCGGCAGATGGGTGTAACGCTTGCCGGTGGTGCCCACATCGAAAAGGTCCTCAAAAAAAACAGAGGGATGTCCGTCCATGGCCATCATGATGGCATAGGCAGCGGTCAGTCTGGGTTCTCTGGGATCGATATTGGGAGAAAGTTCAGAATTGGAATTCCATCTCACCGGATTACCATTGGCATCCACCGGATAATTTCCATTGGCCTGAAGCCCGGGCGAGCCGGTGGCCGGCTGGGTGGGCCGGAAGGTATCGTGGTTGTTTACGAAAGGCACAGTGCGGTATCTCCTGTCCTGCTGTGTGCCTGGAAGGTTGGACAAATTATAATTGCCCAGACCATAGACCATACCATAAAGACCCGATGTTCCGGAAAACCCCCTTAACCCAAAATCGAAAGTTCCGGCTCTTCCCTGTACATTGTCTACCCAGGCATCGAGTTCTGATTTTCCTCCAACCCACTCGCCAACAGCGAGCATCTGATTTGTACCACTGGCAAACCCGGCATTATTCTGGAGATTCCACAGGATGTCTTCACTCACAGAAGCCGGAAAATGCTTGATTGCATCGAGCCGGAAACCATCCACGCCAGTCTGTTTTTTGAACCAAATCATCCACTCCCGGGCCTGTGAGCGCATGTAATCGGATTGCTGCACAGGATTGAAGGTAGAAATGGAACTCAGGCCGATAGAGTTGGGATAATAGGCCATATCAGGACCAAATGTTATCCTGGAAAGGTCGTCTCCGGTAAATCGGTTGTCACCGGGTCCGGGGTTGAAGTTTTGCCAATTTTTCGGCCAGCGTCCGCTGCGGGCCAGATAGTTGGATCTGGTTTCATTGGTAGCCGGGGTAACATAACTGACATAGCGGAAATTCTTGAATCCGCTCGTGGGGTCTGTGGGGATATCCTGATAGTTGGAGGAAGGCCTGTTGGCATTGTAAAAGGCAAGCCCGGCACTGTCAACACCACCTGCTCCGGCACCTGAACCTGCCCCATCGCAGTGGTTGAGCACAATATCCTGTATGGCATCGATGCCGTTTCGGTGAAACATTCCTACCATCCTAAGAAATTCATCCTTATCTCCGAAGGGTGTTTTGAGGTTGTTTTTCTGAAATTTATCACCCAAATCGTAATGATCGAAAGGGCTGTATCCCACCGAGTTGGGATTGGCATTTTTCTGGTTTACAGGAACCCAAACCGCATCCACCCCGATCCGCCTGAGCCGCGGAGCCAGATCAACCAGATAGTTGGCCCAGCCTTGGGGATAATTGTTGTTTTTAAAATCCCACCAAAAACCTTGCAGAATAATTTTTTTATTGTCCTGCGCTACAACCTGCAGACTTTCGGCAAGGAAAAAAAAGCCCAAAAGGATGAAAGAACGGCAAAAAACTTTCATTTGGAAATCAGCAAAAACAAAAAATAAAAATTGGTTAAATAAGTTCCGGACAAAAACCGAAATACAAAATAACACAGAATTCAGAATCCGAAAAAATCACATGGCCACATTCCCCTTAAAATGGGCTTAAAATGAGTGGATTGATGGCAAATCAAAATAGGAGTTGTTTTTGTACAGGATATTACCTGCCCTTTTTTATATTTTTATTGAGAAAATTTTGTGGTTTAAAAAACATTCTGCCAAATTAGCCGCTTCATTTCAAGCAATACTTTTTAATAATCAAAACATGAAAAAATCAGTACTTACCGCATTTGCCATCATGGGCTTCTCTTTCTATGGAGCTATGGCACAAAGTTCGGTTACATTCAAAGTTAACGCAGACGACTTTATCAACAATGGAGGCGTCATGGTGAATGGAGTTGTTTCCATCGCAGGTGCTTTTTCTGACAGAGGCGGAGACCTTTCCAACTGGTCCCCTCCTGCCGGAGCAATGGCGGATTTGGGTAACAATGTATTCAGCAAGACCGTAAGCTTTTCAGGTGCCACTGTTGCTACAGATTCCCTGGAGTGGAAATATGTTCAGGGAGCTGATTGGGCAGACGGGGATGAAGGAAACGATTGGGCAGATCCTGCTCCATTGACCTGTACCAAAGGTGGGTTCAAAAACAGAAAAGTCCTTCTTCCAACTACAGGCAGCTGGGAGTACTCCAGCGCATGGGCTCAGTGCGGTATCCTCACCGAATTGACCTCTAACCTGAAGCTTCTTTCTGGTCTTTTAGTTCAAATGGGACCAAACCCAAGCAGCGGAAGCCTGAATGTTCGCTTTGCCGGTTCTGCCAACTCTGAAATCAAAATGACAGATGTGAATGGCCGAATGGTAAAATCATTCCGCACTGCTTCTGAAGGAGACAACACCACTACTTTAGATGTTTCCGACCTGAATGGCGGAATCTATTATGTTACCGTTATCGACGGAAACAAAGGGTTTCAAGCTCCTGTAGTGATTGTAAAATAATTTCCTGAACCATCAGGTAAAAAACACCCCTCTCCGGACGGGTGTTTTTTTTTGCCCTTACCTGATACCTTTTCTTCCAAAAAAATGAATACTAAATACCTGGCTCTGGGAGACTCCTACACCATTGGCGAAGCCGTCCCTTTGACTGAATCTTTTCCCCATCAACTCGAAAGTAAACTGAAAAACAAAGGCTTTTTCGGGCTCGAAAATATCGAAATCATCGCTGTTACCGGCTGGACAACCGATGAGCTTATGGCCGGAATTGAGAACAGAAAACCCGAAGGGCCTTTTGGGCTTGTCACCCTGCTGATTGGGGTAAACAATCAGT
>JBIKMV010000124.1:0-8422 GCA_044359055.1 Catalimonadaceae bacterium | reverse complement strand
TGACATGAGCGAAACCGAAGAAACCGGAGGCAACGACCCTCAGTTTACCGATGAATACAAAAAGGCCATGTCCAAATTCAATACCTTTTTCCTGATGACGCTAGGGGCTGATGACAATATAATTGACAACAAAAAAGACGCGCACACAGCAGACGAGAGCGAAACAGGTCTTCCGGCCAAAGCCCCCAGAATAGTGATTACCCAACCGGAACTGAGCGAAGAATCCGGTTTTTCGGCCCGGACCAAAGAAAAAAAGATAAAAGTATCCGGTGTAATCGGCTCTTCGGTCGGCATTTATGAAGTATTTGTAAACGAAACCGAAGCCGTTCTGAATCAGAAAGGAGAGTTTTTTGCCGATATAATGCTTGCACCGGGATCCAACGACATTAGGATAAAAGCAAAAGATACCAAAGGGCAAATGGCCCGGATTGGCTTCAAAGTAGTAAGGGAAACCGGAAATCAGGAACCCAAAAATGACCCTGCTCCTCCACCCGTTCCCGTAAAGCCCGAGCCTGTGAAGGATCCTGTTTTTGTATCGGAAGTTGACCGTGATATCCCAAATCTGAAATCGGTAAACAAGGATGCAATTGCTGTGGTAATCGGCAACACAGCCTATACCAAAGCAAAGCCGGTAGATTTTGCCATCAACGATGCAAGATCTGTGAAAAAATACCTCATGCAGGTTCTTGGATTCAGGGAGGGCAATATTCTGTATTATGAGAATGCTACTTTGGGAGAATTCAATACCATTTTCGGTACCCGCTCAAACCCCAAAGGGCGGCTTTTCAATACCATAAAGCAGAACATTTCGGATGTGGTGATTTACTATTCCGGACACGGTGCGCCGGGCCTGAAAGACAACAAAGCCTATTTCGTGCCCGTAGAAGCAGATCCCAACTACATGGAAAACGGGGGCTACTGCCTGGATATTCTGTATGAAAATCTGAAATCGATGCCGGCCAAATCCATCACACTTTTCTCGGATGCCTGTTTTTCAGGGGCCGGAATTTTCGAAAAAATCAGTCCTATGGTAATCAGGGCGAAGGAGCCGGTAAAGGAAGGCATGAAAAATACCAACCTGATGAACTCCTGCACCGGAAGCGAAGTGAGCTGCTGGCACAATGAAGAAAAGCATGGCCTGTTTACCTTTTACCTCCTGAAGGCTTTGAAGGACTACCAGAATACCGATACCAATAAAGACCGTCAGGTTTCACTGGGTGAAATTTTCACTGCAGTTTCAGACAACAACGAGGGTGTCCCCTACTATGCCAGAAGGAATTACGGACTTTCGCAGACCCCTGTCATTCAGGGCTCCAAAACCAAAATTCTATTCAAATACTAAACATCAAATCATTGGAAATCATTCAGAAAAATCTGCCGATTGTAGATCTTCAGGGACAGTACAAAAGACTGAAACATGAGATTGATGCCGCCATTCTGGAAGTTCTGGATGCGGGCAATTTCATTCAGGGAGCTCAAGTAAAATCATTTGCAGGAAATCTGGCCCGGTACCTCGGCTGCGAGGAGGTTATCCCCTGCGCCAATGGCACAGATGCCCTTCAGATAGCCTACATCGCACTTGACCTGAAGCCGGGAGATGAAGTGGTGATGCCTGCCTTCAACTATGTGGCAGCAGCAGAGGCTGCTGCCCTGATGGGATTGAAACCCGTTTTTGCCGATGTTCTTCCCGGAACTTTCAACCTCGACCCTGAAAAAGCAGAAGCTGCAATCGGCCCGAAAACCAGGGCCATTGTACCGGTGCACCTTTTTGGTCAGGCCTGTGATATGGATGCCATTATGGAAATCGCACAGAAACATGGCCTTTTTGTAATCGAAGACAATGCGCAGGCCATTGGCGCTCAGTGGAATTCGGGAAAATATTCAGGGAAAAAACTGGGTACTATCGGCCATATCGGAACCACCAGTTTTTTCCCCTCCAAAAATCTGGGCTGCATGGGCGATGGCGGTGCCCTTACGACCAGAGATTCTATTCTGGCTGAAAAAATCAGGAAAATCTGCAACCACGGGCAGAGCACAAAATACCGTTACGAAAGAATTGGTGTCAATTCCCGGCTCGATACCCTGCAGGCAGCCATTCTGGAGGTAAAACTCCGGCATCTGGACGATTTTATTGCAGCAAGGCAAAAGGCCGCTTCTCATTATGACAGCAAGCTGAAAGGCATTTCAGGGATTATCATTCCGGAAAGGGACCACCGTTCTACCCATGTATTTCATCAGTACACCATCCGGACGGAAGTGCCGGCAGACCGGGACAAAATCAAAAAGCAGCTGGAAATGAGTGGAATACAATCGATGATCTACTATCCGAAGCCACTCCACATGCAGGAAGGATACCACTATCTGGGTTATGGGGAAGGAGCATTTCCGGTGTCGAATGGTCTCTGCGCATCGGTCTTGTCGCTGCCCATGCACACCGAACTGGATGAGGAAAAAATTGACTTTATTTGTCAGCCCCTCATGCAATCATGAAAATCCCATCCCGACAAAACAGCATTTTGTCAAAAACAGGGAGCACTTTTTCTTAATTGAATATTGTCAAGCTTACAATGTACTATTTTTGACTGCCGGAAACATCAGACTTTTGGGTATGGGTTCCGTGCAATTCAATAGCGTATATTATTGAATTTCAGTCGTTTCATTAAAAAATTATATTATGAATTTTATAAAAATCGGGGTTTTTTATGATGGCAACTATTTTCTTCAATGCAGTAATTTTTACGCATTCGGTCATCCCCGCCGAAAAAGACTAAGTGTTGCCGGTATCCATGACTTTATCCGGCATCAGGTCGCTGAAATGGAAAGTCTTGATGTGAGGTCCTGTAAAATAGTGGATTCACACTATTTCCGGGGAAGGCTCAATGCCTATGATGCCTCGCAGCGGGGAGATCTCCTCTTCTGGGACCGTGCTTTTGATGATATCCTGATGGCAGAAGGCGTTACCACCCATTATCTGCCCATCAAGTTGAATCCGGAGGGCCTGAAAATTGAAAAAGGCATTGATGTATGGCTTGCTTTAGAAGCATTTGAAACAGCCAGCCTCAAAAAACTGGATGTAGTGGTATTGATTGCCAGCGACGGAGATTATGTCCCCTTGGTCAGGAAACTGAATTCTCTGGGTGTAAAAGTGATGGTTCTGGGTTGGGACATTGAATATGTCAATGAAAACAATGCAAAAATCGTCACCCGTACCTCACAGGAACTGATGGAAGAGGCGAGCTATCCCCTTTCGATGCATAACATTGTGGATGACAGAGCCAAGCGGAACGAAATGCTCATCAACAATCTGTTTGTGGCCAACGAATCCCGAAAGCCATCCATCAACGAGGTAGCCGAGGCAGGTGCAGGAAAAAGTGGTGAAGTCCTGAGCCTTAAAAATGGCTTTGGCTTTATCAAATACCCACCCAACAATGTATTTTTCCATTTTTCCAATTTGGTTGGTCTTGATTTTCAGGATCTCCATGTAGGCGATTTGATGGAATTTGATTTGGAGAAAAGCGAGGAAGGTCATGATGTGGCCAAGAATGTGCGTTTGCTCTCCAAAGCCGAATATCTCTGAAAAAATTTTCTTTCATTTGAGGGGGGATAAGCCCAGTTTATTCATCAGGAATCCGGAGTAGATTTCCTTATGAATACATTGGGTCAAAAGTCCCCCATTTTTTTGCCATGCTCGACAGGATAGAATACACCTTGCTCAGGCCAGATGCTGCCCAGGCCGCCTTCGAAACTCTGGTTGAAACCGCAAAATCCTTTAAAGTGGCAGGGGTTTGCCTGCCTCCGTGGTGGGTAAAACTCGCCCGGCGCAACCTTGGCCACAGCCCGACACAGCTCGTTACCGTGGTCGGCTTCCCGTTTGGCTATGAAAAAACAAGTGTAAAACTTCAGGAAGTAAATGAAGTATTGGAAGACGGTGCCGATGAAGTGGATCTGGTTATGAACATCTCAGCATTTAAGACGGGGATGATGACATGGGTAAAACCCGAACTGGCGAGGGCAGCCATGATGTGTCATGAAGCTGAGAAAATGCTGAAAGTTATCATTGAAACGGCCTATCTCTCGGAGGAAGAAATCATCACAGCGAGCAAAATGTGTCTGGATGCCGGAGTAGATTTCATTAAAACCAGCACCGGATATGCCCCGGAAGGAGCCAAAACCCATATCATTGAAATCATCAGAAAAACAGTAGGGAGGCAGGCAGGCATTAAGGCATCCGGAGGGATAAAAACCAAAGAATTTGCCCTTTCCCTGATTGATGCCGGTGCTAACCGGATTGGCACTTCTTCGCACCCTGAAGTTTTCATTTAATCCGAATCCCCGGCCGTTCTGAAAAAGGGCAGATGGGCACAAACCATGAAAGCACTCCCGTTCATTCTGATTTTTGGATTGGTCATTCTGCTTTCGCTGCTGATTTTCAGCATGGATGGCAGGATTTTGCACATTGATGATGCCTGGCTGGGTGAGCACGCCTATTTTCTCTCGAAATTGGGTTATGTTAAATCAAATCTGATGGAAGGCATCACCCTTCAGGAGGTCAGGGTTTTGTGCCACCACAAGCTTTTTACTCTTGAGGGCGCCTGGGTTATTGATTATCTAGGATTTAAAATGAATTTTCTGAAAGCGATTTCATTTATTTTCCTGCTCATTTTCGTCCTTGTCTCCTATGGATATCTAAGCCGGCTATTGAGCCGGAACGGGCTTTTGCTTTTCTATTTTCTACTTTTTGCCTGCCCTCTGGTCATTGAATATTCCTTTGTTTACCGCCCCGAAATTCAGCTGATGACCCTGGGATTTGCCCAATTCCTACTTTTAAAAAAGATTTTTCAAGGAGAAAAAAGCCATAACATATCTTCTTTTGGATCCGGTTTGCTGGCTGGACTTGCTTTTGCTACCCATCTCAATGGGGTGATTTTTTTCCTTTCGGCCCTCGTGCTCATTCTTGGCAGCAGGATTTTTTCCTGCTTTTTTATTTATCTGACGGGCTTTGCCCTTACAGGTTCGGTCTATTTCTTTGATTACCGTTCCTTAGACGATATTCAATTTTTTATCTATCAGGTTTCCCAATCTCCTCTTATAGAAAGGTCAGAAATTTACAATCCTCTGAACCTTTTACAGCAAGTTCTTGACGAACACCTCCGCTTTTTTCACGGACATACTGAAATTGCCTTATCTGCCATTTTTATTTTATCGCTAATCATCCTGGGCTCAGAATTGAAAAAGCACCGGTTCACCCTTCATTATCTCCTGCTTTCTGTATTGTTTCTTGCCCTTTTTTCGGCAAATAAAACCAATAAATACTTGTTGCTTTTTCTTCCATACATGCTGATTTTCATTGTCTTGGCCTTTGAAAAAATCTATAGGACCAGCCCGGAAGCGGCAACAGGAAAAATCGGGATTTTCAAAGCCATTATGGGGCTTTTCATTCTGGTTCAATTCGGATTCGGCATCATGGAATTGAATTATTTCATTTCCCGAAAAAACCATGACCTCAGATTTGCAAAAGTAAACCGCCGCATTTTCAGGGATGAAAAATCTTCCTGCCGGATTGTAGCTCCAATGGAATTTATTTTTTTTGGAATGGAGAAGTTTGCAAAAATCCAAAGTGAGCTTTTGTACACCGAACTTAAAAAAAGCAATCCCTCTATCTATGGAGAGGGCTTCCTGAAAAAAACCAAGGATTATTCCATGGATTATATCATGGTCTCAGATGCCTATATTGATCAGCTTGGACTAAGGAAGATTTCAGCCGAAAATTATTTGAAACTGGGCTTCCGACAGATTTATGAATCAGATAATATTCTGATATTCAAAAACATGGAAAGCGAATGTGCCAGATAATGGCCTGGATTTTCTTTTGGGTCTAAGCAGAAGCCAGAAGAGCAAAAACCCGTTGAGCCCCAATCTTTCGGATACAGGCACAATCCTGACTGAACCGGCAGGCATCGCACTCTTTATCTTCCACCAGCACCGCCGACTCCGGCCCGATGGGTGCCCAGCGGCCGGGATGGATGGGCTTCATGGGCGCATAAATTCCAACAGCTTTTCTCCCTAAAGCCGAAGCAATGTGCAAGGGGCCTGTACTTGCAGCCACCATGGCATCGCAGGAAGCTATAAAAGCTATGAAGGCTTCCATATCCAGCTTTCCGGTCATGTCAATCAGATATGGGTGGTGATAAAGCCAGTCTTTCAGCAAATGGCCCTCTTCTTTTGTTCCGGTTACAAATACCTGAAAGCGACCATCATCTGCCAGCATTGCTGCCAAAGCCCCAAAGTTTTCCAGCCCCCATTCCCTGGCACTACCTTTGGATTTAGGGTGGAGGATAATCTTGATTTTGTTATGCAAAAGAAGTCCGGTAAAGAGCTCAGGAACCTTGTATACATTGCCGAAGCCGCTGAAAACAAACAGGTCTTTTTTAGAAAACAGCCTTTTTTCATCCAGCACCAGTTGTACCAGCCGGATGTTGAGCATGGCCTCATGGAGATCAGATTTCTTTCTGGAAAGGGCAGGCAGAAAATTGCAGCTGAGCCAGTGAAACCATCGGTTCCGGGTACCAATCCGAATGGGAATTCCCAGTTTCCGGGCCTTGAATGCCAACTTTTTTTCCGGGAAAACATGGATGCAAACATCTATAAGCCAATGGTTTACTTCCGAATTCTTAAAGTCGGCTATATCCAGAAAATGGTCCACATACCGGCAACATTCAATGATGGCCCGGGTGTAGGCTTTGCCCAGAAAAAAAATCTTCGCATCAGGAAACTGAGCTTTCAGATAACCGGCTAGGGGAAGCGTAAGCATTACATCCCCAAGGTTATCGGTCCGGCTTATGAGAATATTTTTACCGTTCCAGTTCATTTTGGGTGTAAAGTGCCTGAAGCTTTTTGTACTTCAAATAAACTCCGAAAGCAGAAATCCGGGCAATCCGATAACCGGAAATGCCGTCCAGAAAACCAAGCCGGAAAAATAAAACATTGAGAAATTTCACCACAGGACTCAGGTAAATTTTTATCAGGTTGGCCCGCTTTCCTCTTTTAAAAAGAACATTTGCCGAAATACCTGAGAAATATTCTACCTGCCGGTAGTGGTCGCCAAGGCTGTAATAGCTGTAATGCAGGATATTGCCTTTCAGATGAATCAGTTTTTCTCCCGGATTGTTCATCTCAAACTTATCATGCGGATTATAGCCCGCCCAGCGACCCAGGCGCCTGTCCCAAAGCCGTAATTTTGTGTCAGGATACCAGCCACAATGCCTTACCCAATGACCGCAATAATTGGTGAGCCGGTTCATGAGATATCCTCCGGCAGGCCAGCTTTCTTTGGCTTTCCTCACCTCCTCGCTGAGTACAGCATCAAGACACTCATCGGCATCGAGACTGAGGATAAATGGATTTTCAGCCTGTCCGGCAGCCCAGTTTTTCTGCTCGATATGGCCTTCGAAAGGATGCTGAAGAAACCGGGCTCCGTAAGAAAGGGCAATTTCACCGGTTTTGTCCTGGCTGAAAGAATCTACCACCAGAATTTCATCTGCAATTTCACACACAGATTCCAGACATCGGGCCAGATTTTTTTCTTCATTGAAGGTGATAACTACAACCGAAAGCTTTACCACATCCCTTAATTTTTTCGGTACAAAAATAGAGCCTTTTCCCTGTATCAAAACCAAAGGTAACCACAGTATAAAAGCAAACCCATATCAGGACTGGTTTTCAAACAACCACCAAGGATTTGATTAATGGCCTGATATCTGGTTTTTGGTTGGAGTTTCAGGTTGGGGGGGGGGGTGAGTTTCAGGTTGGTTGCCCTTCTAACTTTAACCTGAATACTATTAACCGACTACTGAAAAAACTTTTGACTTATTAGTTTCGACTTTTGACTTGCCTAAAAACTGACTGCTTCTTCAGTCTACCTCTATGACCAGATAATTGCTCGCACTCCAGAATTTCTCCGGATTGGTAACTTTCAAGAACTTCTCACCGGGAGTGTTGATAATGAGGTAAGCATTTTTGGGGTGTGTGGTGATGATGTTCACCTTCTCGGTATTGCCGAGGGCAATTTCTTTCATAATCATGAAATCGGCCGATTGAAAGTACATATCTTCCAGTTTATCAGACAATTGCAGGGTAGATCCCAGGCCCAGAAAACCACCCTTTCGCTGCACCACTTTGGCCCTTGCCAATTCATCCCGGCTACCCACCAGATAATATATCTTTTTCCTCAGATAGGATTCTTCTTCGGTTTCGCCACTCCAGCGGGAGTCCGATGGATTTCTCCGGGGCTTTGGATTCTTTTTGTCTTTTTGCCTGGAGACTTCCTTCCGCAATTCTCCCACCTGTTTGCTTATGTTCTGCAAGGAGCCATTCACCTCGATAAATAGATTTTCCTGCGCATAAAGATACCTCCGGATATTGT